>NZ_JAYESN010000001.1:0-130339 GCF_034860625.1 Lamprobacter sp. | reverse complement strand
ACGTACGGCCAACGTATCCGTCGGACTTCGTCGTAGCATTTCTCTTCGTCGATCAAGTCGTTGAGACGGCACATCGGAACAGCACGTGTTGAGTCAGACGCCTGACCTTAGCATGTCCTCAAAATCCACAATGAGCCAAACGGATTTGCGCAGCAATGCGCCGCTTCAGTCTGTTCCCAACCTGAACATTTGCTGACAGTAACGCTTAGCGTTCGGTCAGCGTTCCCCGATGCATCCTGACCGCACTCTTGTTGCTCTGCGGCGTGAATGGATGGGTGGCTTATGAGTCCGCCATCAACCTGGGGATATCGCGCGGGCAACGTGAACCAGCCGGACAACCTCGACACCGTCCATGATTTGACGGTGCCACTATTGAGTCCGTTGACTTCTTGAATCCGGCGTCGCGGGTAGCAGGAGGCTGACCCTAAACCGACCGGGTACCGGCTCATCAAGCCTGAGCTCGCCCTCGTGCGCGTTCAAGATGCGGCGCACAATCGCAAGCCCCAAGCCGGAGCCGTTGGCTTTGGTTGAACACCAGGGTTCGATCAGGCGCTCCAGCGGTTGCGTTTGGGGTTGCAGGCCATCGTTCGTAAGACTGAGACACCAGGTGTTTTCGCTGCGGGTCAAGGTTAGTTCTAACCGGCCCGCTAGCGGTAACGCCTCCCGGGCATTGGCGAGCAGATTGTCGAGCGCCCGCCGTAGCTGCTCCGGGTCGCCGATGATCCAAGCATCGGCAGGGATCTCAAGGGCGATTTGGGCGCCTTGCTGCGTTAAGAGACGCTCGTACAGCGGCCATGCCTCGTTGACCAGGCGTGCGAGGTCGACCGGCTCGCGCCGCTGCTGCCCGGGCCGGGCATAGGCGAGTAGGCCGCTGATGGTGCCGTTGGTATGCTGCACGGCCTGCATCACACGGTCGATCAGATCGCGGTGTGGCGCTGTCAACTCGGCCGCCTCCAACTGCAGACGTTGGAGCCCGAGGCCGATCGCATTTAGCGGATTGCGCATCTCATGTGCGATGGTGCTAGCTGCCCGCCCGAGACTTGCCTCTTCACGTTGGACCGAGAGGCGCCGCTCATAGGCACGCAACTCGCGCTCGTGGGCGTCTTGGACCTTCACCAACAGCCAGGTGCCGAGCGCCCCAGTCACCAAGAGAGTCAGCAGGAAGGCCGCGAAGGCCAGCCAGAGTTCGCTGCGCCGCTGCTGGAGTTCGATACCATCGAGCAGCAGAACAAGTTCGGCTCCGGCGACCGGCGTGCGAACCTCGGCAAGAATCCCACCACCGGTGGAATCGATAAGCTGAACCTGGGGTGGATCGATCTGCGCGTCGTCCTGCTGGCCGTGGATTGGCCGTGGCATGCCTTCGAGCCGAACGGCGCGCACCCGCGCGAGCTGCCTGACCGATTCAAGGGCTTGCTGAACACTGATCGCGGCGCGCAGCGCCTCCACGGCCGAACTCTCCAAGACAACCATGGCGCACCCCGGGCGTCCTTGTGGCCGTGGCACGCTGAATAGAACCCCCCCACCTTTCGAGAGTCGCCTGAGCTGCTCGAGCGGCAGGCACGACAGAGCGAGGTCTTGGTATCGATCCGGTGGACCCTGGACCCAAGGCCTAGCCCCATTAAGCCCCTTTCTCGGCATTGTCAGGCGGTCATCGTCATCAGGGCTCTGGCCGGAGGATGCGTCGAGCCGTCGATCAGGACGGCGTGACTCGATCTCTTCAGACGCACTGCGCAGGATGCGGATCATCGCAAGCCCAGATTCATCGGCGAAAGCGCTCAATTCCTCAGCGGTGAACGGCTCGATATCATCGAGATAGACCACAAAGCGCGCACTGTTACCTAATAAGGTGGTCAAGATCCGGTCGGTCGCCTCGCCTGCAAGGACCGCTCCCCGCGCATAGAGCCGCACCGCATCGGCGAGCAGTCGGGTATGCTCGGCCGCCGCGAGAACAAAGCGCTGCTCAGCGGCGCGCGTCTGCAGAAAGAAAGCCATGATCGTCAGCGCGATCAAGAAGCCGAAGACGAGCAGGTTGCCCAGCCAGGGCGATGGTGGTCGAAAAACGAACCGAGGGACCAAGGGCGGCTTTCCCAACTCAGCGCCCTCCTCGTCCGCTGTGGCCGCTGCCGGACGCGCCTCGACCGCCGCGCTGGCTGCCTTTGCTCAGGCGGCGACGAACCCCGGTACGATCAAGGCCGCTGGCTGCGCCGATTGGCTGAATCCGCGGACCAGCGCGAGATGTGGCTCTAGGCCAAATACGCACGGGCATTCCAGGCTGCCAGCTTGTCTGACTGGATTGACCGCTAAGCGGGATCCGCTCAGGACCAACCCCAGAGCTCTCGTCAGGCTCATCGTCGAACTCGATCATCAACGCGCCTGGCTGCACCTCCACCACAATGCCGAGCCGCGGCCCTTCGTCTGCCGAGGGGCCGTGCACACTGAGCAGACCGAGCAGCAAGATGAGCGCACCCTTCGATTGCAGCCCTGACCGGCGCCGACGGGCTCCCCGCGCGCAAATCCCTGGCTCCTCCATGCGCATTGAGTTCGTGCACTGCAGGCTGGACGGCGGATTGCCGAACACGAGGCAAGCCTCACGTCCCCATCGATCGCTAGAAACGACGCTGCCAGCCACACCTTGTGCTCCACTGCGTGAACGCCTCAACCTCGATCGTCGAACGGCTGTCGAGCAGATCAAGGCCGCAATACAGGGCACCGTCGGCGAGCCAGCGGTGCAGCGCGATCCCGAGCCAACGCTGGTGGTCGACACGCTCCATCGCCTGCGGGGCTTGCCAGTAGTCGCGTCGAGACAGACCCGTTTCGGCGGTTAAACGCCAGTTCGGGCTGGGGTCGAAGGTCAAAGCCAGCCGGACCGCCTGCTGGCGATAGCTGTCGAGCGCAATCGAACTCTCGCGCCAGCCACTGTCCAGGCCAAGCATGACGCTGAGCTTTCCCGCAGGGAACCAGGTGGTTTCGAGCGCAAGCAGGTCGAATCGGTCCTTGCGCTGCTGTGGACTGACGCGCTGCCGGCAGTCGCCTTGCATCGGGCTGCTATGATTCGCCGGAGCTTGGCTGCAACCGATGCCGTCGAGAGCGGCTCCGTGCTGGCCGCGGGCTGGCAGCTCGGGGCGTTGTCCCTGAAGGCTCAGGCCGATGCCGCCCGGCCGCCCAGCCCAGGGCAGGACCAAGTTGCGATAGTCGAGCCAGCGCCGCTCAGCGAAGAGCCCGAGGTCGAGCCTGGCGCTGAGCGGCCTGCGAGCCAAGATGCCTAGCGCGTTCTCGTTGCGCTCGTCGGCGGTGACGAGTTGGTCCCGATACCAGCCTGCCTCGGCCCAAAGGTCGATCTGGGTGATGCCGAGCATCTGCGATGACACCAGACCGATGTCCAAGCGATCGCTATCGTTCGGCCCAGCATAGTCACGCAACCAGGCATCGCCCTCCAGGCGCAAACCTCGGAGAAAGGGCAAGGGTTGCTCCACGCCCAGCGCAAGCGCGGCAAAGCCAAGGGCAGGTCCATCGCGGCTCTGCGCTGGGTTGCTGTCGAACCCCATGCTGAGCATGACTTCCAACTGCGGGCTCGTAATGGCATCAGCGCCGAGCGCCGGTAGCGCTACGGCGCAAAATAGCCAGGCGGCGCGGTTACCGAGGACCGGTGCAATCAGCGAGGCCCTGACCTTGGCCACCAGCCTGGCCTTGCCCCTGGCCGCCGCCTTGTCCGCCACGCCAGGACGGTTGATTGGTGATCGGATCGCGCAGCTCGACATAGGTGCCGTCCATCAAGGTGATCGCCGTTGCAATGGCCTTGGTGGTCTCGTCAGAGAAGCTGAGCCAGCAGATATCCACGGTGATGGATTCGCCAACCTGCGGCGGCACCAGCTCCAGCCTGTCCCAGTAGCCGATCGGACCCAAACCAAAGACGTTGACCGTTTCGACGCCAGTGTCGATCACATAGCCTTCGCCTGCAACAGCGGCACTGGCGACGGTACCGGTGATGATTTCACAGCTGGCCGTGCTGAGTTCGTGGATTGGGCCAGTCCCATTGCCGGGGCCTGCGCCTTGTCCAGCCAGCGCCAGCGTCGTGGTGCCGAGCGTGAGTGCGATGGCGGTAGCCATGATTGCCTGATGATGCATGGGTGATCTCCTCAAGGGTTGATTCAGGTGCGGCGTGGGGCCTCAACTTGATGCACGATGATAGCTTCGCCGCCCCGGTGCGCTACGTTGCGCATGGTGACTTCAAAGCAGAACCCATGCCAAGTTATTATTGTTATTCGATACAGGGAGATAGCGTTATGAGCGCCGGACTTTTGTCGACGCGAAGCGTCAGGCTCGACATTTTTGTCGAGTCGATCAGCAGCCGTTATCGCGTCGGACGCTGGAGCCCGAGTTTATTCATTTTGTAGCGCAGCACCCGCTCGCTGACCCCGAGTTCATTGGCCGCTTGTGTCTGAACCCAATCGGAGCGCTCGAGCGCGGCGCGCAGCAGCTCGCGCTCCATTGCGTCGAGTCGCTCCTGCAACGGGCCGGTCGCGCGCTTGCTGGGCTCGCGCACCTCTGGTGGTAGATCGGTTGGTCGTAGTACCGGCCCACGCGCGAGGGTCAGCATGCGCTGCAACAGATGCTCGAGCTCGCGGATGTTGCCGGGATAGTCGTACTTGATCAGCCGGTCGAGCGTTTCAGGCGCCAGGCGCGCCGAACGGCCACCGTGACGCGCGATGAAGTGCTCGATCAGCGCTGGAATGTCTTCCCGCCGCCGCCGCAGCGGTGGCAGTTCAAGCTCGAGCACATTGAGTCGAAAATACAGGTCTTCGCGAAAATGGCCAGCCGCGATCTCTGCGCGCAGGTCGCGGTTGGTCGCGGCAATGACGCGCCCGTCGACAGCGATGTCCTGCTCGCTGCCGACCCGGCTGATCCGCTTCTCCTGGAGGGCGCGCAGCAGCTTGGCCTGGAGCGGCAACACCAGCTCCCCCACCTCATCGAGGAACAGCACGCCACCGGCGGCCAGCTCGAACCGGCCTCGATGCTGTTTTGCAGCCCCTGTGAAGGCCCCTTTCTCGTGCCCGAAGAGCTCGCTCTCGAACAGGTTCTCCGGGATCGCGGCGCAATTCAGTTCCACGAAAGGCGCCTCAGCCCGCGGACTCAGGGCGTGGATCAGGCGAGCGATCACCTCCTTGCCGGTGCCGGTCTCGCCGTGGATCAGCACATTGAACTCGCTGCTGGCGATGCGTCGCGCCAGCGACAGGACATCGCGCATCGCCGGACTCTCGGCGATCAGATCAATCGGCAGCGGTGGCGCTACAGAGCCATCGCCCTGGGGCTGAAACACCGCATCGACATCCTGCTCGATGGCAAGATCTTGCTCGATGCGCTGTAGTCGATCGAGCAGCGCGCTGAGATCGATGGGCTTCTCCAGGAAATCGTCGGCGCCCAGCTTGAGGACCGAGACCGCTGTCTCAACGGACCCATAAGCGGTAATCATGATCGCACGCAGGTGCGGATTACGCGCCTTCATCCTGGCCAGTACCTCCTCACCGGAGAGGCCAGGCATGCGCTGGTCCAGCAGCACGATAGAGATGGGCTCATGCTCGAACAACGCCAGTGCCTGCTCGCCGTGCTCAGCCTGCAGCGTTTGATAGCCCTGGTTGCTGAGGAACCCGGCCAGCAGCTCACGCTGCATCGGCTCGTCATCAACGAGCAGGATCTTCATTGTTGACCCCCTGCAGGCTCAGACGCAGCTCGCGAAGACATCCCTGGCAGCCTGAGCCGCACTTCGAGCCCACCCATCGCTGCACGACCAAAGGTTATTCGGCCGCCATAGGCATCGATGACATCGGACAACCAACAGGTTTAGGGACAGGGTGCGGATGATTGGGGGCAAGGGAATCTCCAGGTTGTCGGTCGTCGGGGGTTGCCGCACGAGGTTGGCACTCGTCCATATGGGCCTCATCGATCGCGATCGATGACATCAACGTCTTCGCCGACACCCCGGCGCTAGACCATAAGCCATGAGTTTAAGGAATCTAGCAAAAACAACCTGAACATTTTGAGTCAGGATTGGATCTGTCGTGGCTTCAGCCGGTAGTTCCATTCGCCGTGGAAGTCGTCACGTTCGAGCGCGAGTTCTGCGAGCATTTTGCCAGTGCCCTTGACATCGGCAGGATAGTCCGTCTCAGCATGATCCCGTAACGGTGACATAGGTGCCGATCGGCAGGTTGAGCGTCTGCTCGACCGAACTGGCCCGTCCGGTTGCCGATGGCCCCGTAAACTGAACGAATCTCAATGTGGCCAATGCCGGGATCGATGGTTGAGCGAAGCATACTGTGTATCATCGGATTCAGTGCGCCAGAGGCCAAACTCGAAAAAGACATTGTCCAGAGCTAGAACACGAGCGAACACATGACCATCAAACAAGTCATCACCGAGGGCGAGAAGCCGGTCAAGGTCTGGACCGATGAGCTGGACCCGCGCTCGCGCCAGCAGCTGGTGAACCTCTCCAAGCTCCCGTTTATCCATCATCACGTCGCCGCAATGCCGGATGTGCATGCCGGCATCGGCGCCACTATCGGCAGCGTCATCGCCACTGATCGCGCCATCATCCCGGCGGCGGTCGGCGTCGATATCGGCTGCGGCATGGCCGCGGCGCGCACCTCGCTCACCGCCGACCAGCTCGACGAGAAGGTCTTGAAGACGATCTTCGATCAAATCAGCCGCGATGTCCCGGTCGGCCGCAACCAGCACAAAGATGAGCGTGCCCTCACCGAGGCCGCGCAGCCCTTCGCCGCGCCGCTCGCGATCCTGACCGAGAAGCACCCGCAGCTGCTCAAATCGGTTGGGCGCTTCTCCAACTGGGTCAATCAGCTCGGCACCCTGGGCGGAGGCAATCATTTCATCGAGGTCTGCCTGGATGAATCGAACCGGGTCTGGGTCATGCTGCATTCGGGCAGCCGGGGCATCGGCAATGCGATGGGCACCTACTTCATCGAGCTGGCCCGGCGCGACATGGAGCGCTGGATGATCCAGCTCCCCGACCGTGACCTCGCCTATCTGCCCGAGGGCACCGAGCATTTCGACGATTATGTAGCGGCCGTTTCCTGGGCGCAGGCCTACGCGCGCGAGAATCGTGATCAGATGATGCAGCTGGTGCTGGCCGCCCTCGCCCGCCATCTACCGGCGTTCAGCGTCACCGAGGAGGCGGTCAACTGCCATCACAACTATGTTGAGCGCGAGCACCATCTCGGCGCCAATGTTTGGGTCACCCGCAAAGGCGCGATCCGGGCACGCGAAGGCGATCTCGGGATCATCCCCGGCAGCATGGGCGCGCGCAGCTACATCGTGCGCGGCAAGGGCAACCCGGAGAGCTTCCACTCCTGCGCCCACGGCGCCGGTCGGCGCATGAGCCGGACCGCCGCCGAGAAGCAGTTCACGCCGGCAGACCTGGCCGAGCAGACCCAGGGCGTGGTCTGCCGCAAGGATAAGGGCGTGCTCGACGAGATCCCGGGTGCCTACAAGGACATCGACGCGGTGATGGCCAACCAGACCGACCTGGTCGAGGTGGTGCATACACTGAAGCAGGTGGTGTGCGTGAAAGGCTGATCCATGACACCGACCGAGATGGCCTGGATCGCACTGCTCATCGCCGGGATCTTCGAATGGGGCTGGCCAGTGGGGCTGAAGCTCGGGTTTTCCGAGCAGGGTCTGCGCTGGGGCTGGCTCAGCTTCAGTCTGGTCTCGATGCTCGGCAGCGGCACGCTACTGCTGATCGCCCAACGCACGATTCCGATGGGGACCGCTTATGCGGTCTGGACCGGCATCGGCGCGGTTGGCGCCTTTGTCATCGGGCTCTGGGTGTTCAGCGAACCGGCGACCCTGGCGCGGTTCTTCTTCGTCGGCTTGATCGTCGCTGGCATCGTCGGGCTGAAGCTGGCTTCGTCCTAAGCGGCTGCTGCACATTGCGGCTCATGCGCTGGGTCGACATCCGAAACCGGATCTCCTTGGGGTAGGCCCAGCAGCGCCGTGTCACCAACGCCGCGACGATGAATAGGCCCATCTGCCTGTTATCATCGAACCAAGAACGCCAACGACGGCTCCTGGCGTGCGATCGTCGTGTCCAACTCCGTCAAGCCGCGCATTGCATGGACAAGCTCTGGAAACAGATCACCCCCATCGGATTTCGCCTGGGAGCATGAGGCGCTCGCCTTTCTCAAGGCGCAGCTGCCCGATCACCAGCCCTACCGGGCCTGGGCCAACTTTGAATTTATCGCCCCGGGCGGTGCCACTAACGAGGTCGACGTCCTCGTCCTGACCCTTAAGAGACTGCCCTTCCTGGACAGTCTCTAAGGGTCTCTTTCTCGTCGAGATCAAGTCCCACCCCGGCGCGATCAGTGGCGACGCCGACACCTGGGTCTGGAGCCAGGAAGGGCGTCACCGCGTCTTCGACAACCCGTGCTTGCTCGCCGACCGCAAGGCCAAGAAGCTCAAGTCATTGCTCGAGGGCCAACGCTCGGCCCATGTTCGGAGCCATGCTGGGGGCCGACAGGGCAAGGAATGCATCTCTTTCATCGATACCCTCGTCTTCCTCTCCGCCGAGAACGTCGTCAATTAGCTGCAAGGCCCGGCGCGGCTGCAGGTCTGCACCCGCAAGAAGGCCAAAGTCGAGTGAGAAGTAACTGTTATTCTCGCTAAGGCATTGTTTCGTTTATTTTTAATCTGCGTCATCTGCGGTTTATAGGATCAACCCAGCCGGCCAGGCCGTTAAGGCGGCACTCGGATCTCAGCACTCAAATCAGCCCCATCGCCACCATCGCGCGGCCCACCTTCAGGAAACCGGCGATATTGGCGCCCACCACATAGTTGCCCGGCTGTCCGAACTGGTCGGCGGTCTCGAAGCAGGTGCCGTGGATGCTGGTCATGATCTCGCGCAAGCGGGCCTCGGTATAATCGAACGACCAGGAATCGCGGCTCGCATTCTGCTGCATTTCCAGGGCGCTGGTGGAGACCCCGCCAGCGTTTGCCGCCTTCCCGGGTCCGAAGGCGATACCGGCCTCGAAGAAGCGCTGGATGGCCTCGGGCGTGGTCGGCATGTTGGCGCCCTCGGCGACCGCGATGCAACCATTGGCCACCAGGGTGCGCGCATCCTTGTCGGTGAGCTCGTTCTGGGTCGCACAGGGCAGCGCGATCGCGCAGGGGATGTCCCAGATGGTCCCGTTCTCGGTATAGAGGCTGTCCGGCTTGCGCTCGGCATAGACCTTGATCCGACGCCGCTCGATCTCTTTGATCTCCTTGAGCAGCTCCAAGTCGATGCCGGTCTCGTCGAGGATCACACCGTTGGAGTCGGAACAGGCGATGACCTTGGCGCCGAGCTCTTGGAGCTTCTCGATGGCGTGGATGGCGACATTGCCGGAACCGGAGACGACGCAGGTCTTGCCGTCAAGTGACTCAGCGCGCACCTTCAGCATCTCTTCGAGGAAGAAGACCAACCCGTAGCCGGTGGCCTCAGTGCGCGCACGGCTGCCGCCCCAATCCAAGCCCTTGCCGGTCAGCACGCCCGATTCATAGCGGTTGGTGATGCGTTTGTATTGGCCGAACAGAAAGCCGATCTCGCGCTGTCCGACGCCGATATCCCCAGCCGGGACATCGGTGTTCTCGCCGAGATAGCGATACAGCTCGGTCATCAGGCTCTGGCAGAAACGCATGATCTCAGCGTCGGAATGGCCCTTGGGATCGAAGTCGCTGCCACCCTTGCCGCCTCCGATCGGCAAGCCGGTCAAGGCATTTTTGAAGATCTGCTCAAAGCCGAGAAACTTGATGATGCCAAGGTAGACCGAGGGATGAAACCGCATCCCGCCCTTATACGGCCCAAGCGCGCTGTTGAACTCGACGCGAAAGGCGCGGTTGATATGCACGCGGCCTTGGTCGTCTTGCCAAGGCACCCGGAAGATGATTTGGCGTTCAGGCTCGCAGATGCGCTGGATGATCTTGTGCTCAGCGAACTCTGGGTATTTCACCAACACCGGGCCCAGCGACTCGAGCACCTCGCGCATTGCTTGGTGGAACTCGGTCTCGCCCGGGTTGTGGTGCAGAACATCCTGATAAATGGGCTCAAGCTTTTCGTCCAGACTAACCGCCATAGGGTGATGCCTCTGAATATTGGTAGACTCTTTAAGCGCAGCAAACGCTAAGCCTAGCACTAGTGCCTTTGCCTGGACCAACAGCCAGCAATTCTCGAAGACCATGGTTCCGAGTCCCAAGCACATGCCCTTGAGTGAGACCACCAGCGCACCCTTGCGCCGCGAGATTCGTAGCTTCGTGCTGCGCGAGGGTCGATTGACGGCTGGCCAAGAGCGCGCCTTTCGCGAGCTCTGGCCACGCTTTGGCATCGACTGGCAGCCGGGCGAGGTGTTCGATCCACAGGCACTGTTTGCCACTGCGCGACCGATCACACTTGAGATCGGCTTCGGCGATGGCGAATCACTGGCGGCGATGGCGGCAGCCGCCCCGGAGCGCAACTTCATCGGTCTCGAGGTGCATCGCCCCGGTGTCGGTCATCTGCTGCTCAGGCTCGAGCAGCGGGATCTGACCAACCTGCGCGTACTGCGCACCGATGCCACGGCCCTGTTCGAGACCGGCCTGCCCAGCGCTAGCCTGGATAGGGTGCAGCTATTCTTCCCCGATCCTTGGCCGAAGAAGCGCCATCACAAGCGACGCATTCTGCAGCCTGGGTTTGTCGCCGCAGTGGCGCGCGTACTGCAACCCGGCGGCATCTTCCATCTGGCCACCGACTGGACGCCCTACGCCGACTGGATGCTGGCGATGCTCGACGATGCCTCAGAGTTGTTTGAGAACAGCGCCGGCCTTGGCCAGTTCAGCGTGCGACCGGCGCAACGGCCGATCACTAAGTTCGAGCGCCGGGGCCAACGCCTTGGGCATCAAGTCCATGACCTGATCTATCAGCGCCGCTGATGGCCGCGCTGAGGCTCGCGCGCCTGCGACCACGACGCACAGCCACGCTCGCTGATCCCCGCTCCCCGAGTGGCGCCGGCGCGTCGGCCTGCTGCTCGGCAACTCCATGAATGGCATCGCGGAATAGTATCGCGCTCGCGCTTGATGGGCTTAGCAGGCAAGCCTGGGAAGGCCGCAACCGGATCGAGGCGCGGCGGCTGCTCTGCGCGACCTGGAGCAAGGCGATCGCCGATATCCGCCACGACGCCCTAAGCTCTGGCCTGATCCCGATCACCAACGCCATGGCCACCGTTAGCATCGTCAGTCTGCCGGGTATGATGACCGGCCAAATCCTTGCCGGCAGCCCCCGATGGAGGCAGCCAAGTACCAACTGCTGATCCTGATCCTGATCACCGGCGGCACGGGGCTCGGCAGCATTGCCGCAGTCTCGATCGGCGCCCGACGGCTCTTCGATGGTCGCCACCGGCTGCGGCTCGAGCGGTTGCGTGCGATATGAGCACCGAGACCGGCTCAGGATGCGTCGAGATCCAAGTCAAATCGCCGCAGCGGCCAGCAATCCGTCACCGCCTCGCCGACTGAATCTCCCGGTGGGGCGACTATTGGAGCCATTATAGGCACGGCTACAGGAGCGGAAGCGGCTTGAGGCGGATCTAAGTGCTGGTCCCGCAGTCGCGCCTGAAGCTGGTGCCAGAGTTCCGCATAGCGGCGCCCATCGGTAGGGTGGCGCTCATCCGGTGCGACCTCGGCCAACGGCCCAAGGACGAACGCGTAGCGCAGGATCTCATCGCGGGGGATGAGATAGCCATCGATCACGCCCGTGCGATCGCCATAGGTCAGCAGATCTAGATCCAGCGTTCGCGGTGCGAAGCGCTCACCACCGCGCTTGCGGCCATGCTCGGCCTCGATCCGTCGCAGTAGGACCTGAATCTCACCTAGCGCCAGCGGGCTGTCGATGCCAGCGACCAGGTTCAGGAAGGGCTGACCATCGAAACCCTCCGCCTCGGTCTCATAAACCGCAGACAGGATCAGCGCACCAAAGGCCTGACGCAGTCCTTGAACTCCGCCGCGGATGGAGGTCTCGCGCGCGAGGTTGCTGCCCAAGCTGAGCCAACAGCGCCGCGATGTGCGCCGATCATCCAACGCCGTCCACCTGGCGATCATCGATGCCGTTGGGCCTCAGCACTCATTGGCCGAGGCGACGACTGCCAGCGCGCGCTTCCGCCGGTTCCGCGGCTGCCCGCGCAACCTCCAGCGTCTCTGAGCTATCGTTCGCAGCGTCGCAGTGAGCGCCCAAGGCTTCCGACGGAGTCTCGCGCTCGATAATCACCCCAACGCCATCGGCATCGGTCACTGCGCCAACCTTATTTAAGGTTAGCCGCACCCAGGGCACCGAGAACTCGGTCAGGATGAGCGCCGCGCAGCGCTCGGCTAGGGTCTCGACCAGCTCAAAACGAGACTCGCTGACAAATGCTTTGAGCCGTTTCGAGACGGCCTTGTAATCCAGCGCATCTGCAATGCTGTCGGTTGCGGCCGCGCGTCGCACGTCCGAGGCCATCTCGACATCAAGCACTACCGACTGCCGAATCGCCTTCTCCCAGTCATAGATGCCAATGACGGTATCGAGCCGCAGCCCCTTGATGAAAACGATATCCATGCCTTTCGCATCCTCTGTTGTTGCAAGCGCGCTGCTGCGCTGAACGGACCGCTGAACTGACGTTGACAGGCATTCTGGCGCCCTGGCCAGTATTTGCAACCCAACGCCGCCCTATTGAGAACGAGCTGCAGGTCCGCAAGACAAAGCGAACGGCCTTTAACCCGACCTAGTCTGCATCATCTGCGGTGTCGTTAGGCGCAAGGCAATGCTTGACCGCGCCATGCCAAACACGTCAAATGCCGCACCATGGACCTGCTGCTCTTATCCAATACCCTTTTGGTCATCGGCGCCTACCTACTCGGCTCGATCTCGAGCGCGATCATCGTCTGTACGCTGATGGGCCTGCCTGATCCGCGCACTCAGGGCTCGGGTAACCCCGGAGCGACCAATGTGCTGCGCATCGGCGGCCCCAAGGCTCGTAAGGCGGCGGCGATTACGCTCTTGGGCGACAGCCTCAAGGGCTTCCTGCCGATGTTCGCCACTCATCTGCTCAGCACCCTTGGATTGGTCGATTCGAGCGCCTGGCTCCTCGCGGCGGTTGCGCTCGCTGCCTTCTTCGGCCATCTCTACCCGGTGTTCTTTGGCTTCAAAGGCGGTAAAGGGGTGGCGACGGCACTTGGTGTCCAGTTCGGATTATTCCTGCCCATCGGCGCCGCCGTTGCCGCCATTTGGCTCTTCGTTGCCAAGGTGCTCAAGGTCTCGTCGGCATCGGCACTGGTATCCATGGCGGCGGCACCGATGCTAGTCTGGCTACTCTGGCCATTGCACTCCGACAACGGCAACGGCGTCTTGGTCGGCATGCAGACGCTGATGACACTGGTGCTGTTCTGGCGCCACCGCAGCAACATCCGCAACCTGATCTCCGGCACCGAAGTCCGCATCGGCGCCGACCAACCCGCCGGCGAGACCGACGCCGATCAGTCCTGATCATCGACCCGACGACCGAGGGCTCAACCGCCAGCCTCGAAGCGCTCTTGGCCCGAGAGCGCCGGTAGTTCGTCAATCGCCCAACGTGGCCGCGCACCAAAGGCCAAGGGCTCCTGCTGACCAGCCACCAAGCGCTCATGACCCGCCAAAGCAATCATGGCGCCATTATCGGTGCAGAACTCAGCCCGCGGATAGAACACAGCAACCCCGCGCGCCCTCATCTGCTCGTCCATGCGCGTCCGCAGCCGCCGATTAGCGCTGACCCCGCCGGCCATGATCAAACGCTCGGCCCCTACCGCCTCAACCGCTCGCCGGCACTTGATCAGCAGGGTCTCGACCACAGCCTCTTCAAAAGCACGCGCGATATCGGCCCGCGCCTGTTCGATATCCTCGCGCTCTACCTGCACCTGCTGCCAGGCATTAAGCGCAAAGGTCTTGAGTCCACTGAAACTGAAATCCAGCCCCGGGCGATCGGTCATCGGTCGCGGGAAACGATAGCGTCTTGGGTCACCCTGCTCGGCAAGACGCGCCAGCGCAGGGCCGCCAGGATATGGGAGGCCGAGGATCTTCGCGGTCTTATCAAACGCCTCGCCGGCGGCATCATCGACTGACTCGCCAAGGATGCGGTAGCGCCCGATAGCCTGCACGTCGACTAGCTGCGTGTGCCCGCCGGAGACCAGCAGTGCCACAAAGGGGAATGCCGGCGCGGGCTTTTCCAGCAGCGGGGCCAGCAGATGCCCCTCCATGTGATGAACGGCAATTGCCGGTACCCCCCAAGCCCAGGCCAAACTGCGCCCAAGCGCGGCACCGACCAACAGCGCGCCGACCAGTCCAGGCCCGGCGGTATAGGCGACCCCCTCAACATCGGCGGCCGCCACGTCCGCCTCATCCAAGAGCTGTTCGATCAGCGGCAGGAGCTTGCGAATATGATCACGCGAGGCCAATTCCGGCACCACCCCGCCATATTCCGCGTGTAGCTCGATTTGGCTATAGACCGCGTGCGCGCGCAGGCCCGCACCGCCAGGTCCGCCGTCATAGAGTGCGACACCCGTCTCGTCGCAGGAGGTCTCGATCCCAAGCACAAGCATCGGCCTCAGCTCCCATGCGCTCGCGTGGCAGCCCCAAGAGGCAACCCAGAGGAGCGCGCTCCGATGTCGCCAGAACCGACCCGATGGCTAACGCCATGGACGCCCGCTATCAAGAGCGTTTGCGTGATTTTAGGTTGCGTCATAAGGCATTCACCGGCTAGACTGGCGGATTAACTGAGTTTACCTGATGGTTGTGTCCTACCGCTGGCATCTGCTGCTTGGCAGACCTTGTGCCCGGCAGCTGGACGCAAGCAGCCTGATCCCATCCATTGGACTTAGCAACGGGAGTCTACATGCCCAGCGTCCGCGTTAAAGATAACGAACCCTTCGAGGTGGCCCTGCGTCGCTTCAAACGCTCCTGCGAAAAGGCCGGCGTCCTCGCCGAAGTCCGTCGGCGCGAGTTCTACGAAAAGCCGACCAGTGAGCGCAAGCGCAAGAAGGCAGCGGCCGTGAAGCGCCATCACAAGAAGTTGTCTCGCGAAGCGCGGCGCTGGGAACGGACCTACTAAATAGACCTAGGATCTAGCAAGGGCCAACGCCCGATGTTAAAAGAGCGTCTACAAGCCGATATGAAGGCGGCGATGAAGGCGGGCAATAAGCCCCGCCTTGGCGTCATCCGGCTGATCAATGCGGCCATCAAGCAGCGCGAGGTCGATGAGCGCATCGCCCTTGACGACACGCAGGTGCTCGCCGTGCTCGACAAGATGCTCAAGCAGCGTCGAGACTCGGTGTCGCAATATGCAGAGGCCGGCCGCGAGGATCTCGCCGAGCAGGAACGCTTCGAAATCCGTATCTGCCAAGAGTATATGCCCGCAGCACTCAGCGAAGCCGAGATTGATGCCTTGATTGCAACCGCCATCACCAACACTGGCGCGGTCAGCATAAAGGATATGGGCAAGGTGATGGGCGTCCTCAAGCCACAGATCCAAGGCCGGGCTGACATGGCCGCTATCAGCGCGACGATCAAGGCAAAGCTCGCAGGCTAGCTTGCAGGCTGGGGTATCGCTTAAGCGATCGCCGCGCCTGCCTCAGGCGTGGAGACGATGGCCGGCAAGTTTCCTTCAGATTTTCGGGAACGACTCCTAGATCGCGTCGAGATTGCCGACATTGTCGGTGCTCGCGTGCGACTCAAGAAGGCTGGCGGACTCCTCAAAGGCCTGTGCCCTTTTCACAACGAGAAGACACCCTCGTTCGTCGTCACGCCAAGCCGTCAGACCTATCACTGCTTCGGCTGCGGCGCTCATGGGAATGCCATCGACTTCCTGATCGAGCACGATCGGCTCGAGTTTCGCGAGGCGATCGAAGAGCTCGCTCAGCAGGCTGGCCTCGAGCTGCCTGATGAGCTCAACACTGCACCCGCTGGCCCCGACCCTAAGCCGCTCTATCAGATTCTCGAGCAGGCCGCGGTCCTGTTCAGACGCCAACTGCGCGAGCATCCGCAGGCACATCGCGCTACTGACTATCTGCGCGGCCGCGGACTGAGCGCCGAGATCGCCGCTCGTTTCGGGCTCGGCTACGCGCCTCCGGGCTGGGACTTTCTGCTCCAGCAGCTCGGTTTGCGCCCTGAGACCTCAGCCCTCTTGGAGCGAGCCGGACTGATCATCGAGCGCGATGGGCGCCGTTACGATCGCTTTCGCGACCGCGTCATGTTCCCGATCCGCGACCGCCGCGGCCGGGTCATCGGCTTCGGTGGCCGCATCCTCGACGATGGTGAGCCGAAATATCTGAACTCGCCCGAAAGCCAGGTCTTCCACAAAGGCCGTGAGCTTTATGGTCTGTTCGAGGCGCAACAAGCCAGCCGGCAGCAACCGCGCCTGCTGGTGGTCGAGGGCTACATGGACGTGATTGCCCAAGCACAGTTCGGCGTTCCCTATGCGGTCGCCACACTTGGCACAGCCACCACCCCCGAGCATCTGACGCGGCTCCTGCGCAGCGCCCCAGAGCTGGTCTTCTGCTTCGACGGCGACCGTGCCGGCCGCGCCGCCGCCTGGAAAGCGCTCGAAACCGCACTGCCGCAGGCCAGTGGCCAGACGCCGATCCGCTTCCTGTTCCTGCCCGACGGCGAGGACCCGGACAGTCTGATCCGGCAGGAAGGCAAGGCCGCCTTCGAGCAGCGGATCGAGCGAGCAACGCTCTTGTCTGACTTCTTGTTCCAGCAGCTGCAGACCGAGCGCGACCTGAACAGCGACGAAGGCCGCGCCAGCCTTGATGCCGCCGCCCGGCCTTTGCTCAGCGCCGTGCCCGCGGGCACCTTCCGCGACCTGCTCGAACGCCGGCTCGCCAAGCTCACCGGCGTTCCTAGCATGGCCCGCCGGCGCAGCGGCACTCGCCGTGGCGCTGTGCAGACACCAACACCGCTCAACCCGATGCGACGCGCCATTGCGCTACTGCTCGATGACCCGAAGCTCGCCCCGTACGCGCTGGCTGAGCCAAGCGACTGGCGCGAGATCGATAGCCCCGGTGTGCGGTTGCTCGCTGAGCTGCTCGAGACGATCAGCGAGCACCCGGAGCTCTCAGCGGCCGCCCTCTGCGAGCATTGGCGAGACACTGAGCAGGGCAGAATTATTTCGAGACTCTCGAATTCTGCGCTACTCGCCCATATCCCCCAAGAAGGCAGGGCTGAAGAGCTCATCGGCGCGATCAGACGCTTGAACCGTGATGGACAGTCGCTGTTACGCCAGCGCCTCTTGTCGAAAGCAAGCACCGAAGGCCTCACGAGTGAGGAGCGCGAACAACTGCTACGCAGCAACAAGCTGTCTGGCTAGTCCAGACGGCAGATCTCAAACTTGAAAGATTAACTTCCCTCTGATATACTGGTGTGTTGCTTGAAGGCGCCCTGTCACTTACCGCCTCAGGCTTCCGCTCTACCTCTCGACTTCGCCGTACGGGTATCTGCATGGACCAAGAAAAGCAGCAGTCGTCTCAGCTCAAGCAGCTGATCGCAAAAGGCAAAGAACAGGGGTTCTTGACCTACACCGAGGTCAATGACCACCTGCCGCCTGGCATTGTCGAGGCGGAGCAGATCGAAGACATCGTGCGTATGATCAACGACATGGGCATCACTGTCCATGAAAGCGCACCCGCCGAGATTGACGAGCTGAGCAACGACTCCGCCGTCGCCGACGACGAAGCCGCCGAGGCTGCCGCTGCTGCATTGGCCTCGGTCGACAGCGAATTCGGACGCACCACCGACCCGGTGCGCATGTACATGCGCGAGATGGGCACCGTCGAGCTGTTGACGCGCGAGGGCGAGCTGCGGATTGCCAAGCGGATCGAAGAAGGGCTCAACCAAGTATTGGCCGCGCTCTCGGTCTACCCGCGCACCGTCCAGGAGCTGCTGGATCTGTTCGAGAAGGCCGAGCAGGGTGAGATGCGCCTCACTGAGATCATCAACGGCTTTCGCGAAGACGACGACCTCGTTCCCGAACCGACCATCAAGAACAGCAGCTCCTCAGAAGACGATGAGGGCACGGATGATGAAGATGAAGCCGTCGACACGGGTCCAGACCCGGAAGAGGTCGCGCGCCGCGTTGGCGAGCTGCGCAACCATTACCAGCTGTTCTCAGAACGGCTCGAACAGTACGGCCGTGATCACTCCGAGACGCAAGCCGCGCTTGCGCAGGTCTCAGAGGATTTCCTCCAGTTCAAGCTGGTTGCCGGCATCTTTAACCGCTTGGTCGAGATGCTGCGCGAGACGATCGAGCGCATTCGCTCGCAGGAGCGCCAGATCATGGGCCTCTGCGTCGATGGCGCTGGGATGCCACGCAAGGTCTTCATCGACTCCTTCCCAGAGAACGAGACCAATCTCGACTGGATCGACAGCCAGATGTCTAATAGCGCCGCCTGGGGCAAGCGTCTGGCCGATGTCGAAAACGATGTACGCCGCGCTCAGCGTCGGCTGCAAGAGCTTGAGCGGACGAATCTGCTGACGATCGGCGAGATCAAAGAGACCAATCGCAAGATGTCGATTGGCGAGGCCAAGGCCCGCCGCGCTAAGAAGGAGATGGTCGAGGCCAACCTGCGCCTGGTGATCTCGATCGCGAAAAAGTACACCAATCGCGGCCTGCAATTCTTGGATCTGATCCAAGAGGGCAACATCGGCCTGATGAAAGCGGTTGACAAGTTCGAATACCGCCGCGGCTACAAGTTCTCGACCTATGCGACTTGGTGGATTCGCCAGGCCATCACCCGCTCGATCGCCGACCAGGCGCGCACCATCCGCATCCCGGTGCACATGATCGAGACCATCAACAAGCTGAACCGGATCAGCCGCCAGATGGTGCAGGAGATGGGCCGCGAGGCGACACCGGAAGAGCTGGCCGAGCGCATGGAGATGCCGGAAGACAAGGTGCGCAAGGTGCTCAAGATCGCCAAAGAGCCGATCTCGATGGAGACGCCCATCGGTGACGACGAAGACAGCCATCTCGGCGACTTCATCGAAGACGCTGCGGTCATCTCGCCGGTCGACTCGGCCACCTCGGAAGGTCTGCGCGAGGCCACCCAGAACATGCTCGCCAGCCTCACCTCACGCGAGGCCAAGGTGCTACGCATGCGCTTTGGCATCGATATGAACACCGACCACACCCTCGAAGAGGTCGGTAAGCAATTCGACGTCACCCGCGAGCGCATCCGCCAAATCGAGGCCAAAGCGCTGCGCAAGCTGCGCCATCCTACTCGCTCCGAAAAGCTGCGCAGCTTCCTTGACGCCGACTAATCATGAGCGATTGGCTTACCTCGCCAACTGCGCAGGGAGGCGCCCTGCGGCAACCCCCCAAGTTGCCGCAACCAACCCCGGGCCGTTAGCTCAGCGGTTAGAGCAGGGGACTCATAATCCCTTGGTCCTAGGTTCAAATCCTAGACGGCCCACCATCTTGACCGCTGTCACTGCTTTTAGCTGGGGCACCCTCAAGAAAATTCACCCCAGGCCGTTATCCTAGAGATTATCTACTGGAACCGTAGTGGAAGGTTTCAGACAGTAACATAAGCGCTTGGAAGCTATCGAAATATGGCTGTTGTCAATACAAACGTTGCATCTCTCATCGCTCAAAGGAATTTCAGCAAAAGCAGTCAGGCAACTTCCATGGATCGCCTGTCGTTGGGAATGCGAATCAACAGCGCTAAGGATGACGCAGCTGGCCAAGCCATCGCTAACCGCTTGACCGCCCAGGTCAGAGGCTTGGCACAGTCGCAAAGCAATGCCAACGACGGGATCTCGCTGGCCCAGACGGCTGAGGGCGCGCTCGACCAGATCAACGACAACGTGCAGCGCATCCGCGAGCTGACTGTCCAAGCCAAAAACGACACCAACAACCGAGATGATCTGAGATCGATCCAGGGCGAGATCACTCAACACCTCACCGAGATCGACCGCATCTCTGCAGATACTGACTTCAACGGCACCAAAGTCCTCGCTAGGGATACCACCCTAGCCATTCAGGTTGGTCCTGAAGACGGTCAGCAGATACCGATCGATCTGCCAAAGATCAATACAAAGACCTTGGACCACGCAAACTTCAGTGTGGCCGGCTTTCTTGAAGTGAACACTGATCAGCTTCAGAGCATCTTTGGTGCTGAACTGCAGACCACCATCTTTGAGCAAGCGGTTGGCTGCGGCACCGTCAACTACAGCGTTGATGCTGCAAGTGGTGCAGTCACAAATGAAGCCGGCAACATCATGAATGTCGCCACGAATGGCACACTGACTGAAGATGCTTCAGAAACTCTTTTCCCGATTACCGCTAGTGCTTCGCTGTGAAAATCCTGATACCAGATGCCCAATCAAGCCGCGAGCGGCTTGATGGGTTGGTCGGTATCAGGATTTGCACAGTGATGCACTAGAGTGTCAACACAAAAAACCAGCGTCATGCAAAAAAATCGCTGAGGTGATCCGTGCATCAAGGTCTCGCTTAGAGCTGTCAATGGCATGATCCAGAGCAAGGCAAAGTCCAGACCTCCCAGAATCGTAGAAAACCCACCCAGCTTTTTGGACAGCTGACCACTGAGCGGCTGCTCTAAGCCGGCGCTTCGCCGAGCCGGTCGATCTCGATTACATTTGGTCGCTGACTCCATCAATGAATGCTGCCGGCGCAAACGCTGAGACGTTGTCAAAAAACCCTCATCAATTCTTAAATAAGCGGTCACCTAAGCGGCATAACCCCTGGCTATAGTGCGCTCGACCGACTTGTCAGCACGGCTTGAAACGCACTGTCTCCAAGGGACAGGCACCTCACGAATCGGCTGGCATTCGGCTTCAGGCGTTAGAGCAGCGACGAGTCGTCGGTCTGCTCCGTGCCGCCCTAGCATCCTTCGCGGACACGCAAGCGCCCGGCAATCCTGCCATCGCAAGTCATCATGAGGTTATGCAGTATTATGAACCGACGTTCTTTCTTTGCCCGTTGTCTCGGCGCCGTCCTTGCCCTGTCGCTTGGTGCACTTCTGCCCGCCGCTGCATGGGCAAATCCGGCTGGATCTTCTTATCTTCCCTATTTTTTTAGCCCAGCGCCCAAGTATGTCTTCTTCTTCCTTGGGGATGGTATGTCCGCGTCGCAGATACAGGCTACCGAGGCGTATTTGACTACTATCAATGGCGGCTCAGCCCGGGTTGCCGAGGATCTGCTAAGGCCTGAAAATCGGCTGAACATGTCAAAAATGCCCGTCAACGGCATGCAAACCACTTTTGATGCCTTTGCCCTGATGACCGACTCCGCCTCCTCGGCAACGGCCTTTGGCGCGGGCATCAAGACCAAAAGTGGTGTCATCGGCATGGACGAGAACCTGATACGTAGCGTCAAGAGTGTCGCCGAACTGGCGCACGAGCGCGGCATGAAGGTCGGCGTTCTCTCTAGCGTACCGCTGAATCACGCTACTCCAGCCGCCTATTACGCGAGCGTGACCAGCCGTGGCCTGTATAACAACATCGGTGCTCAAATGGCCGAAAGTGGTTACGAATTCTTTGGTGGCGCCGGACTGCTAGCGGCAACCGGCCCAGCGCGTGATGGCGATACCGAGCATAATCTCTGGGATCTGCTTGGTGCTCATGGCTACGAGCTACGCAATGATCGGGAATCCATTCTGGCGCTGAAGGAGAATCCGCGCGACAAAGTCGTCGCGATCAACCCGATGCTCGCGGGCAGCGAGTCCATGCCCTATGCCATCGACCGTCCAGAAGGTAACTTGTCGCTGGCGGAGATGACCGAGGTCGCAATTGCAAACCTGTTGGGAACCCGCGGCCCTGGAAGGAACCCTGGCTTTTTCATCATGGTTGAAGGCGGCAAGATCGACTGGGCCGGCCATGCCAACGATGCCATGGCGAACATCGGCGATATCCTCGATTTCGATGCCGCAGTCGGCAAGGCGCTGGAGTTTTACAACCAGCATCCGCACGAGACGCTCATCATTGTGACCGGCGACCATGAAACCGGCGGCATGACCATCGGCCACGCCACGACCGGTTATACCGCTTACTATGATCGACTCCTGGGTCAGTCGAACAGCTATGAGTACTTCCAGAATGTCCACTGGGCCGCGCACAAGGAAGCCCTTGAAAGCGGCTATGACTGGACTCGACCCGATAACCTCGCCAGCACCCCGGAGATGGTTGCGCTGATCGAACAGCAATTCGGCCTGGTCTGGGGCGAGCTGAACGAGTATCAGCAGCAAAAGCTCGAGGACGCTTATGACATGTCGATGGTTGGCGAAAACCGCAATAGCTCGGCGGAAAACAGCTTCCTCTACGGTGGCTACGAGCCCATTGTCGTCACTCTGACTCACGTTCTTAACGAGGAAGCGAGCATCGGCTGGACTTCTTATGCCCACACCGGCGTGCCGGTTCCTGTCTTCGCACAAGGTCGAACGGCTTCAGCGTTCGCCGGCTTCTATGACAACACCGACATCGCTAAACAGCTCGCGCGCGTTATGCGCTTGCCGGAAATGCCAGTCTATCGCGACTGAAAACCTGCCGGAAATCTTCACTGAAGCGCGGCCTTAGCGCTGCGTGCGGGCGATGTCGCTACGCCGACATCGCCCTTTCCTTTGCACTGTCCTGCGGATGCTCTTCATGTTAAGTGCGCGCCGAGAATGGCAATTCTCCATGGCGATTGCCGCCATCTCTTTCATTTTATTCTTCATCAACCTCGCCCCACCAGGCCGGGATGATGGCGGCCGGCACGCGCGCGCTGTAGTGACAGCCGTCGATGATCAACATGTTCGCACTAATCAAATCGTCAAAACTGGCTTTCAGGTCTTGCGCGTTGAATTACTCAGTGGATCGCAGAAGGGCCAGACCATGACGGTCACCAATCAGTTGACGGGCAAATTGGAGTTCGACGAACTTTACACAGGAGGCAGCCAGTTATTGATTGAATATGGCCTTGAGGAGGGGCAGCCCGCACATGGCATGGCCCGCGGCCATTATCGCATACACTGGCAGGGACTCCTGATCGGACTCTATGTGGTGCTGCTGGTGCTGGTGGCCGGCGTGACAGGGCTGAAGGCCGCCTTGTCGTTTCTGTTCGCGGCCATGGTGCTTTGGAAGCTCTTCTTCCCGCTGCTGCTGCTGGGCTTCGCGCCGGTGCCGACGGGATTGGTCATCGTCGCGGTGCTGACCGCAGCGGTCACCTTCTCGGTGGGCGGCTTGAACCGTCGCGGACTCACCACCTTTATCGGCTCCATGCTGGGCGTGACGCTGACGTGCGTCCTCGCCGTGGTCTTCGCTGAATCCTTCCGGCTGAATGGTGCCGTGCGCCCCTTCGCCGAGTCCTTGCTGTACAGCGGCTATTATGACTTGCGCCTGACCGAGATCTTTATCGCCAGTGTCTTCATTGCCTGCTCGGGCGCGGTGATGGATTTGGCCATGGATATCGCCGCCAGCATGGAAGAAATCAAACTCGGCAATCCTGGCATCGGCTTTTTCGCTCACCTCGGGGCCGGCTTTCGGGTCGGGCGTGCGGTGGTCGGCACCATGACGACAACCCTGCTACTAGCCTACTCGAGTAGCCACATTTTTATGTTTATGCTTGTGATGGCCAAAGGGTTACCTGCCGCCAATATTCTCAATGCTCCCTTCGTGTCAGCCGAAATCCTGAATATTCTCGTAGGTAGTTTCGGTCTGGTCACGGTCGCACCCTTTACGGCCGTGGTCGCCGCACTGTTGTATCGCTCTGGGAAAACGGCACCAGCAGGATCAAAACTTTAGCAGCGAAGGCTGCTTCTTCGAGGAAGCAAGGACTTGGCCTAGTACAAATTGGCAAATTTATCCAATAGTCAATCACGGACGATCCGTAACAGGTGAACGCTCGCCAGCACCATCTCAGATGTGAAATCTTGAATTACCGTCTAGCCTGCTGTTGGCAAGGGGCTACGCTGATTTTGATGGGGGTCAAGTCAGCCAAAAGTGCCGATTCCATCTGCACAACCATCGGGAAAGGCCGCGCGCAACACTCGCTCAGCATGGTCAGGCTAGAACGGATTTGCCCTAGGCTTATAGAGCTAGCAGGCTTGATCGGACAGACGGGGTCTGAACCTCGCCGCGGAGGCTCAACAGCTAGGCGTCTTCCAGGTCGCAATTTCTCGCGAGAGATTGCGACCGTAAAAGATCTCCATCATTTCGCGCCGCACCAAACGCTCGATGCGCTCTTGCTCCTTCTCCGAGAGATCGCAGGCGGTGATGCAAAAAAGATAATCGTTCAGATCAAAGTGATTAACGACCATCTTGGTGTGAAATAGATTTTCTTGATAGACGTTGACGTCGATCATCTGAAACCGATCCTTGGTATCGCGCGAGAGATAGTTTTGGATCGAGTTAATGTTGTGATCGATGAAGTGCTTACGGCCGCCAACATCGCGAGTGAAGCCCCGCACCCGATAATCCATGATGACGATATCGGACTCAAGCGCATGGATCAGATAATTCAGCGCCTTGAGTGGTGAAATCAGGCCACAGGTCGAGACATCGATATCAGCCCGAAAGGTACTGATGCCGCTATGCGGATTGCTCTCCGGATAGGTGTGAACAGTGATGTGGCTCTTGTCGAGATGACCGACGACTGCATCGGGGAAGGGGCCTGGCGTCGCGGCATTGGATACCTTTTCCTCCCGTGCCGCCTCTTCCGCGATCAACATGGTCACCGATGCGCCTTGGGGCTCGTAGTCCTCGCGCGCGATGTTGAGAACGTTGGCGCCAATGATATTGGCGACATCGGTCAGGATGCTCGTCAGCCGCTCCGCATTGTAGGCCTCATCGATGTACTCGAGATAGGCTTGGCGTTGCTCGGCCGTGCTCGCGTAACAGATATCATAGATATTGAAGCTGAGAGACTTGGTCAGGTTGTTGAACCCTTCGAGCTTCAAACGTTTTTTGATCTTCGGCATCTCTATTCCCAAACCACGGGTCGATTCCCAAACCACGGGCGTGCGGATGATGACGCCGGGCTGTGGAGGGTTGCAAGGATGACCAGAGCTTGAGACAAGAGGCGATTAAGAAGCCACCTCACGCAGCTCGTAGTCATGGGTTATCGTCGCCGTTGCGCCAAGCATGATCGATGCCGAACAGTACTTTGTCGCACTCAGCTCGACCGCGCGCGCAACGCGTGCCTCACTCAGGTCGCGGCCGCTGATGATGAAATGCGCATGGATCTTGGTGAACACCTTCGGATCGCTGATACTGCGCTCGGCGCTCAGCTCGACGACACAGTCGGTCACTGCTTGACGCGCCTTGCGCAGGATCAGCATGACATCGAACTGGGTGCAGCCACCCATGCCAAGCAATAACATCTCCATCGGCCGGGGCCCTAGGTTACGCCCGCCAGCCTCGGGCGGTCCATCCATCACCAGCGCATGACCGCTGGACGATTCACCGAGCATCGCCGTCCCTTCGATCCACTTGACGCGTACCTTCATGCTTTCTCCTCTTGGGATTGTGCGCACCTGCCGTGATGGGCGCGAAGACTAACATGAATCTGGCAGGGGCCAAGTCTTGGTAGACTCAGGCCAGCCAATGCCAAGAGAGGGGGTATTCCGATGCTGAGTCAGCCACCGCATGAGCCAGCCTGGCTCAAGCCGTTCTTGAGCCACTGCCACACGAAACACTACGAGAAGCACATCGACTTCATCCGCCGTGGCGAGCCGGCCGAGAGTCTCTATTATCTAATCAATGGCTCCGTCACGGCATTGATCGAAGACGACGACCGGCATGAGCTGACCTTGGCCTACATCAACAAGGGAGAATTCGTCGGCGAAATGGGACTGTTCCAATCCCTGACCACGCGCAGCGTGATCGTGCGCACGCGTGAGCCTTGTCTCATTGCCGAGATCAGTTACCTGCGGATGCAACAGTTACTGCGGCGCGAGCTCAGTGAGCACGCCCTCGGCCTCCTGTTCGCAATCGGCGGGCAGCTCGCTCAGCGCCTAAAGCAAACCAGCCGCCAGGTCGGAGACCTTGCCTTCCTCGATGTGACGGGCCGCATTGCAGGCGCACTGCTCGAACTCTGCAAGCAACCAGATGCGATGACCCATCCAGACGGCATGCAGATCAGGATTACCCGTCAGGACATCGGCCGCATGGTGGGCTGCTCACGCGAGATGGCGGGTCGGGTACTCAAAACCCTGGAAGAAAAGGGCCACATCAGTGTCGCGGGCAAGACCATCGTCGTCTTCGGAACGCGCTAGCATGGCTTCCAGCCGAGGCAGGGCCCCGGCATCATTAGCGCATCAAGCTTGCTTTATGCTGGCGCGAATAGGGCGGACAGCGTCTTTCCTGGGTCCGGAGTGCGCATCAAGGACTCTCCGACCAAAAAGCTGTGGATGCCATTGGCGCGCATCAGTGCAACCTCTTCTCGGCGATGGATGCCGCTTTCAGTGATCAACAAGCGATCCGCTGGAACTTGATCTTTGAGGCGCAAAGTGGTCTGTAGATCAACCTCAAAGCTGCGCAGATCGCGGTTGTTGATGCCGAGCAGGCGGCTGGGAACGGCCAGCGCCCGCTCTAGCTCCTCAGCGTCATGGACTTCAATCAGCACATCCAGGCCAAAGTCTTGAGCCTGCGCCGCCAGTCCGCTGAGGGTGGGATCATCAAGGCAGGCGGCAATCAACAGAATGCAGTCGGCCCCCATGGCGCGCGCCTCGGCCAACTGATAGGCATCGATGATGAAATCCTTGCGGATCACTGGCAGCCGGCAAGCGGCACGCGCCTCGACGAGGTGTTGGTCATCGCCTTGGAAGAAATCTCGATCTGTGAGCACGGAGAGGCAGCTTGCGCCTCCCTCGGCATAAGCGCGCGCGAGCTCAGCGGGATTGAATGCCTCTCGGATCAGCCCCTTGCTTGGACTAGCCCGCTTGATCTCGGCGATCACTGCCGCACTGCCTGAGGCGACACAACGCTGCAGCGCATCTGCAAAGCCGCGCGCTCGGGGCATATCGGCGGCTCGACTCTCGAGCCTGCGCTGCGAAACCTGCTGCTTGCGCTCGGCGACCTCTTCGCGCTTGCGCGCGACGATGCGTTTGAGGATGTCGGGGATCTCGATCATTGCGGCCATCGCGTCTTTGACAAGGCGATCAGGGCGTCGAATTTTTTGCGCGCGGCGCCAGTCCTGATGACCTCATCCGCGAGTCGAACACCATCGGCAAGGCTCGTCACAATGTCGGCCGCATAGATGGCAGCCCCGGCATTGAGGACGACAATATCCCGAGCAGCTCCGGGCTGATTGTCGAGCACCGCGGTCAGCAGGCTTAGGCTCTGAGCAGGATCTTCAACCCGGATCGCGTCCAGCGAGCTATGCTGCAGCCCAACATCTTCGGGCGCGATGCTGTAGCGGCTAATCACGCCCTCCTTGAGCTCAGCAACCTCGGTTCGCGCTGCAATGCTGATCTCGTCGAGTCCATCGCAGGCATGCACGACCAAGACATGCACAGCACCCAGTCGCTGCAAGACCTCAGCCAAGGGAAGCAGCAGCGCTTGCGAGAATACCCCGAGGAGTTGATGGCGTACGCCGGCAGGATTGGTGAGTGGGCCTAGGATGTTGAAGAGGGTGCGGATACCCAGCTCACGACGGGGACCGATCGCAAATTTCATCGCACCATGATGGGCCGGTGCGAACATAAAGCCGACGCCAACCTCGCGCACGCAGTCTGCGACCTGCTCAGGACTGAGATCTAATCGGAGCCCCGCGGCCTCTAACACATCTGCCGCGCCCGATTTGGATGACACCGAGCGGTTGCCATGTTTGGCAACATGGCATCCAGCCGCTGCGGCCACAAAGATACTGGTGGTCGAGACATTGAAGGTACCGGAGGCATCACCGCCGGTGCCAACAATATCCACCGCATTCGGAAGCTCGCCAAGATTGACCCCGCTCGCCAGCTTTCGCATCACCGCGGCGGCAGCCGTAATCTCGGTCACGGTCTCGCCTTTCAGGCGCAAGGCCACCAAGAAGCCCGCAACCTGTGCCGGGGTCGCCTGACCGGTCATGATGGCGTCCATCGCTGCCGTCATGGTCGCATTGTCGAGATCCTGGCCATCAACCAGCTGGGCGATGGCCCGTTTCATCTCCATCGGTGTGTCACCGCTTGTCATCGCGATTGGACTCCTCGCTAAAGGCAATCAGCAGGTTAGGATAAACCATTCGATGCGCAGCTGCGGGTCGACCAGCGCTGCGGAACGCATCGAGCTCGGGTTTCAGGCCATCCTTGGCGATTATTTTCCGATGCAGAACTCACGAAAAATGCGCCCGAGCAGCTCGTCTGAGCTGACCTCGCCCGTGATCTCGCCAAGTGTACGCTGAGCCAAGCGCAGGTCCTCCGCCACCAGTTCGGGCAGAGGACTCGCCAGCGTCGCTTGCTCGGCCCAGACCCGACGCGCCTGTTGCAGAGACGCCAAGACCTGTCGCAATGCCTCGACATGGCGTCGGCGCGCCGAGAATGCACCAGCATCCGCACCTCGATAGCCAGCCACGGCCTTCAGATGCGCCCTGAGATCATCCAGCCCGGCGCCAGTCACTGCTGAACAGCTAAGCTCGGTATGGCCTTCCGCCCTGAGCATCAGGCCAGCGGGACGCCCGCTGAGATCGATTTTATTACGCAAGACCGTCACAGGGATCGTCGGCTCCAGCTCGAGCTCGGCAAGCTGGGCTTGCAAGCAGTCGGCTTCGCGTTGCTCGGTATCATCCATCATCAGCAAGAGATGATCCGCCTGCTGGATCTGTGCGCGTGCGCGCCGAATCCCTTCTTGCTCGACCGGATCGCTCGACGGGCGCAGCCCAGCCGTATCCACGAGCCGTAGCGGCAGGCCCTCGATCTGGATCTCAGCGCGTAGCAGGTCACGCGTGGTGCCGGGTATCGCTGTCACAATAGCCGCATCGGTGCCAGCAAGGGCATTGAGCAAGCTAGATTTTCCGGCATTTGGTGCGCCAGCGATGACGACCAGCAGGCCATCGCGGATCAGCTCAGCTTGCTGTGAGCTTGCAAGCAAGGCTTCGGTGGAGGCCATCAGCGTTGCAAAATCGGCGTCAGTGATGGGCAGCGCATCCAGTTCGTCATCCGGGAAATCGAGCGCAGCTTCGATGAGGGCGCGCAGTCGAGTCAACTGCTCGACTAGCACATGCACCTGGCGCGAGAAGACGCCCTGCAGACTGCGATTGGCAAGCCGAACCTGAGTCGCGGTAGCGGCCTCGATCAGATCAGCGATCGCTTCTGCCTGCGTCAGATCCAGCTTGCCGTTGAGGAATGCGCGCTCGCTAAACTCGCCTGGACGCGCCTGGCGTGCCCCTAATTCCAGCACGCGCTCCAAGAGCAGATCGAGCACCGCTGGACCACCATGGCCCTGGAGCTCGATCAGGTCTTCGCCGGTGAAGGACGCTGGTGCAGGAAACCAGAGCGCGAGGCCCTGATCGATAGCTTCGCCCTGCGCGTCGACAAAATCCCTCAGGACCGCTTTCCGCGGGCCAGGAAGCGGCCCGATGATCGCTGTTGCGATGGACCCCGCCCCTGGTCCGGAGATCCGTAGGATGCCGATGGCGCCGATACCAGGGGCGGTCGCAACCGCCGCGATGGTCTCGCTAGGACTGCTGAGCGAAACCGCGTTGGCTAGTTGCACCGGGGGCTAAGGCGGTTCAGGCATGGCAGGCTGCCTGCGCTGACCATCATTTGGATTTCTTCGGGCTGCGGTTGCCGCCCTGGCTTGCGGCCTGTTCGACCTTCCGGGTGATGTACCACTGCTGCGTGATCGAGAGCAGGTTATTGGTGGTCCAGTACAGCACCAAGCCGGATGGGAAGAAGGCGAAGAACACCGTGAACACGAACGGCAGCGCCATGAAGATCTTGGCCTGCATCGGATCTGGCGGCGGCGGATTCAGCTTCTGCTGCACGAACATGGAGACACCCATGATCAGCGGCAGGATGTAGTAAGGATCGGGTTCCGTGAGATTGTCGAGCCAGAGAATGAAGGGCGCATGCCGCAGCTCAACGCTCTCAAGCAACACCCAGTAGAGTGCAATGAAGACGGGGATCTGGACCAAGATCGGCAAGCAGCCACCGAGCGGATTGATCTTCTCCTTCTTGTACAGCTCCATGAAGGCCTGATTCAACTTCTCCTTGTCGTCGCCATAGCGATCCTTTAGCGCCTGGATGCGCGGGGTCAGCTTGCGCATATTGGCCATCGACTTATAGCTAGTCTCGGATAGCTTGTAGAAGGCCCCCTTGATTAGAACCGTCAGGATGATGATCGCCCAGCCCCAGTTGCCGACCACTGAATGGATCGCGTTCAGGAGCCAGAAGATTGGCTGGGCGAGGATGGTCAGCCAACCATAGTCGACTGCAAGCTCAAGCCCAGGCGCGATCTCGGCGAGTCGATCCTGCAACTTCGGCCCGGCGAAGAGCTGACTCTCGAAGGTATGACGACCGCCGGCAGGAATGATGACCGATCCTGAATAGGCACCGATGATGTAACGCGTCCCCCCGTCGACCACCTTCGTGTAGAAGGTCTCTTCGACAGCCGCGGGCGGAATCCAGGCCGCCATGAAATAGTGCTGGATCATCGCCACCCAGCCATCGGTAATGCTCACGTCCAGCGGACGCTTGGACATATCAGCGAAGGATTCCTTCTTGTATTTGGTCTCCGGTCCGTAGTAGACGCCGCCGGTATAGGTATGGATGAAGCTCGACTTGTTCGGATCGTACAGCTCGGTGCGTTGGAGCTGCTCGTATTCGCGGACACTGATCGGCGCCAGGGTGTCGTTGATGATCTCCTGACTCAGATGCACCAGGTAGCGACCCCGCTCAAAACGGTAGCGCTTGACCACCTGAAGACCAGCCTCGTTCTGCCAGAACAGCTCGACTAGAAGTTCATTCTCGCCCTCGGTCAAGCGGTACTGCTGCTGCGCCGGCGTGAACAGACTGTCATGGGTCGGCAGCCCGTTATCGGGTCCGCCAAGCAGTCCTGACTGGGCGATGAAGAGATTGGGCGTCGTCGCCTTTAGCAGCTGGAACGGTCGACTGGGATCATCCGCTTCTTGCTGATAGTCGAGCAGATAAAGCGCCTGGATGGTCCCGCCTCGCGGCGAGATCTCGGCCCGCAGTACATCGGTCTCGACCACAATCGGCCCAGCCGCGAGCAGCGTCCCTGCCGCGGCGCCTGAACTTGATGCGCTGGGCATCGTATCAATGGTCGGGGCCTCGAGGGCAGGTGCATTAGGTGCATCAGCCGGCGCCCCGGACCCATCGGCGGCCGTGCGACCGCCAAAGGGATCAGTCTCGGTCGAGACTACTGGCGGCGGCGTCCCGTAGTCCTCCACCCAAGCCTGATAGATCAGAAACAGGACGAAAGCGAGAGCCAGGATCAAGATCAGGCGCATGTTTTCCATGAGGGGGAGACGACTTGCGCTAGCGGTTAGTGGGTGTATTAGTGGGTGAAGGAGAAGAAGTCTTGGCGTCCGCGTCCGAAGCCTTGCTTGATTGCTTACCTGGTCGCGGAACTGGATCAACGCCTCCCGGGTGCCAAGGATGGCACCGCAGCAGACGCCTGATGCCGAGCCAACCGCCCCGCAACACGCCGTGGTGCTCAACGGCCTCGATCGCGTACTGCGAGCAGGTCGGGTAGAACCGGCAGTGGTTACCCAGTACGGGGCTCAGCACCCATTGATAGGCTCGGATCAAGCCGCGCACGAGCCGGTTCATGATCATCGCTGAAACCGCTCCCAATGTTTCATCAAAGAGGCATACAGCGTTGCGTTGTCCGCATCAACGGCAGCCCGACGACAGAGCACGACGATGTCCAGGCTCCTGAGCGAGCCTCGGGCTTGGCGGAAGCTCTCGCGGATCACACGCTTGATCCGGTTGCGAGCAACGGCCCGCTGAGCACAGCGCTTAGCGATCGCAAGCCCAAGCCGCGCGCTTCGCCCTGCAGAGGAACTCGGCGGTGGTGGGCGCCCCAGCACACTGAAGTACTGATCGCTTGAACGCTGCGGAGCAGCAAAGACCCAGTCAAAGGCTTCAGTACTGAGGAGCTTGGCAGCACGCGGCAGGCCAAGCCCTGGAACTCGCGCCGATGGTTCAGCCGCGTGAGCATCGTCCGTGGAAGCGCGCGATGGGCTGGCTGACAAGACGGCTAACAAGACTAGGGGGTCAACCGAGCCCGGCCTTTCGCACGACGCGCTTGCAACAGTTTACGGCCATTGCGTGTGGCATTGCGTGCTCGAAAGCCGTGCGTCCGCGCCCGCTTCAGACGACTGGGTTTAAAGGTCTGTTTCACGAAGAGGTCTCCACGGATGTGACCCACAGCTGTTGGGTCAAACGATGATGATCAGCCACTTGAGACGGCGCTCGCCGATCGACGCGAAAGCGCTGCGTCTCAATGATCGGTCCACCGAGAGGGCGGAGAAGGCCGGCGCTACGATAATTCAGCCGCGAGTACCGGGTAATCCAAGCGGACTCGCGAAGGAAGACCGCCCATATTAGAACGCTGGAAGGCTTGGGTCAACGTCTATGCCGAGGTCTCGGCATCAACAGGATCGAAGTCGGGCTGTGGATAAGTGTCGGTCAGCAGTCTAGACTGATCGATTGCCTTAGCGGCCACGCAAGCCGCTGGATTCATCACGCATAAAACGAGGGGATCGGCGATGCCGAAGCTCTGGGACCAGTGTACGAGCCTGCTCAAGCAGGATCTCACTGACTCTGAATTTAACACCTGGATCATGCCGTTGCAGGCGAGCGTGGAGAAGGGACGGCTCAGGCTCTTCGCGCCAAACCGTTTCGTCAAAGACTGGGTCAAGCAGCATTACGAAACGCAAATTGCCTCGCTCTGCCGAGCGGTCAGCGAGGGCCAGGTCGAGCAGGTGAGCTTCGAGATCGGGGCACTGCGCAACCAGCAGAGCAGCGAGGAAGCCGCCCTCAGTCGCACCGAGGCGGCTGGCCAACAGCTCTTGGAGCAGCGGCGCTCTAATGCCGGACTCAACCGGACCTTTAACTTCGACACCTTCGTCGAAGGAAAGTCGAACCAAATTGCCCGCGCTGCCTCGATTCAGATCGGCCAAAACCCCGGCACCGCTTACAACCCGCTGTTCGTCTATGGCGGTGTTGGCCTGGGTAAGACGCATCTCATGCACGCCATCGGTAATGCCATCCTCGAGGCCAATCCGGAGTCGCGGGTCATCTACGTGCACTCGGAGCGTTTCGTCTCGGACATGATCCGGGCGCTGCAACACAACGAGATCGATAAATTCAAGCGGTTGTATCGACGCGTCAACGTCCTGCTGATTGATGATGTGCAGTTCTTTGCGGGCAAGGATCGTTCCCAAGAGGAGTTTTTCCACACCTTTAACGCCCTGTTCGAGGCGCAGCAACAGATCGTCCTCTCGAGCGATCGGTTTCCGAAAGAGGTGAGTGGGCTCGAAGAGCGGCTACGCTCACGCTTCGGTTGGGGATTGACCGTCGCGATTGAGCCGCCAGACCTCGAGACGCGGGTCGCGATCCTCAACAGCAAGGCCACCTTGATCGGAGCCGATCTGCCCGAGGATGTCGCATTCTTCGTCGCCAAGCGCGTGCGCTCCAACATCCGCGAGCTTGAGGGCGCGCTGCGTCGGCTAGCGGCCAATTCCCGATTCCTCGGGATGCCGGTCACCGTCGAGTTCGCGAAAGAGGCGCTGCGCGACATGCTCGTCGCGCAGGATAAACAGGTCTCGATCGAGAACATCCAAAAGGCCGTTGCCGCGCACTACAAGATTCGCGTCAGCGACCTGCTGTCCGCTAGCCGCTCGCGCTCCGTCACCCGGCCGCGGCAGGTCGCGATGACGCTCGCCAAAGAGCTGACGAAACACAGCCTGCCCGAGATCGGCAAGGCGTTCGGCGGACGGGATCACAGCACCGTCATCCATGCCGCGCGCAAGGTCGCCGAACTCCGCTCAGGCGATGCCATGATCGAGGAAGACTATAAGATCCTGTTGAGAACCCTGCAGAATTAGCTGTGCAAAACCTGTGGCCGATGTTCAGGGTCGAGACCATCCACAGCTCATCCACAACAAGCAGGACCGCTGTCAAACAACTTCGCTAACTGACTAGCTGTTTGTTTTCGCGCCTTTTTTTGTCATTTTGCTTGGTTATCCACTAAGCTTATTACGACCATTATTCAGATATTTCACTCTAAGAGTAATAACAGATGAAGATTTCGGTTGATCGGTCAGTTCTGCTCCCTGCGTTATCGGTTGTGGGAGGGGTCGTCGAGCGTCGGCAAACCTTACCGATTCTTGGCAACTTGTTGCTTCATGCCGAAGATGGGTTATTGCGATTGAAGGGTACTGACCTCGAGATCGAGATCAATAGCACCGCGGTCTGTGAGGTTGAGGAAGCAGGGTCCGCAACCCTGCCAGCGCGGAAGTTGATTGACATCTGCCGATCCCTGCCCGATGGCACTCAGGTCCAGATCAAGGTGCAGAGCGAGCGGGCGAGTTTGGTTTCGGGGCGCAGCCGATTCATGCTGAGCACCTTGCCCGCGGCCGATTTTCCATCGATGGAGGTGCCAGCACCCGAGGTCTCGCTCGAGATCGAGCATGAGGTGCTGCAGCGGCTGTTGGAGAAGACCTCGTTCGCGATGGCCCAGCAGGATGTGCGCTACTACTTAAACGGGGTGCTTCTTGAGCTCTCCGTTGATCGCGCCGTTGCGGTTGCCACGGATGGGCACCGGCTGGCGAAGGCTGTTGCGGCCGTTGACGGCGGATCTGCTGAAACGACGGGGCTCCGTGAAGAGCCGCGACAGGCAATTATCCCCGGCAAGACCGTGCTTGAGTTAAAACGCCTGCTTGGAGCTGCTCCCGAACGCGTGCGGCTTGAATTATCCGAGCGCGCGCTCCTCGTCGATCTGGGCAAGACCCAGTTGGTCTCGAAGTTGGTCGAGGGTCAGTACCCGGATTACAACCGCGTCATCCCGGCTGACCTGGAACGGCTAGCGAGCATCGACCGTGATCGTTTGAAAGGCGCTTTGCAGCGCACCTCGATCCTGTCGAACGAAAAATATAAAGGTGTGCGGGTCAGTTTCGAGGCGGGGCGGCTATTACTGCAGACCCAGAATCCGGAAAAGGAGCAGGCAGAGGACGAGATCGAGATCGACTACAGCGGAGAATCAACCTCCGTGGGCTTTAATGTCGCCTATGTGTTGGACGTGCTGGCCGCGGTTGATGCCCCTACCGTTGAGGTCCGTTTCAAGAATGCTGAGAGCAGTGCCGTCTGGCAAGGGGTGGGGGCCGAGGATGAGGTCTTCGTCATCATGCCGATGCGGCTCTAAGACGGTGCCGTGCTCAAACAACTTCGGGTGCACCATTTTCGGAATCTACATGAGGTTCACCTTGAGCTGGGTCCCGGCGCGAACTGGCTGATTGGCGCTAACGCTGCGGGCAAGACGGCGTTGCTCGAGGCGATCTACTGTTTGAGCCGTGGTCGCAGTTTCCGTGGTCGCCGGTTTGGGAGTGTGATCGAGCGCGGGTCAACTTCGGCGCGAGTTGAGGCTTGGCTAGAACAATCATCTATGGATGCAAGGATGCGATGGATGAGCCAACAAGGCACGCTGATCCGCGAGCCCGAGCGGGGCGCCGACACCCAACTGCCGGTGCGATTGATCTGTGAATGGACTCACGCGCTTGTTGATGGTGAGCCCTCTCTGCGTCGGCGATTCATCGATTGGAATCTGATGCTGTGGGATCGATCGGCGGCTGCCGCCTTCTCGCGGTTCCGCCGGGTCGCTGCACAACGGAATGCCTGGCTACGCTCAGGTGGCCCTGGTCGAGCCGTCTGGGATCAGCCTTATGCCGAGGTCTTAGCCGATATCTCCCATCGGCGAGCAGGATTCTTTGATGCCATGGCGCAAGGGTTTGCCAAGATAACGGCGGAGGAAGACTGGTTCACTGAGGTTGAGCCTCGCTGGGATGCCGGCATTCCAGAGCCTGAGGAACTGATCCTTAAGCTTGAGGCGATGCGTTCAGCAGATCAGGAGCGCGGATTCACCTATCTTGGGATCTCGCGTGCGGATTTTTCATTCCGTGTCGATGGGCTGAGATGGATTGGCTCACGTGGGCAGGCCAAGGTGCTGGGTTGCATGCTCCAGTTAGCTGCAGAGCAGCTCGTTCGCAGCCAGAATGGCGTGAATGCCTTATGGCTCGTGGATGATCTCGATGCCGAGTTGGCCCCTGACTGGACCCAGCGGTTGGTGACTTTACTGCGGCGTCAATCTTCCCAGATCCTCTTCACAGCATTGCCGGGCAAGATGTCAGTCAGCGGCTGTCGAGCAGAGGAAGACCGGATGTTCCACGTGGAACATGGGGCCGTCACTCGTACGCAATGGGCGTAGGTGGTCGCATCCGATGCCTGATGTTCCACGTGGAACAGGGAACCATCACGCGTGGAGCAGACTGACGTGCTTGGGACCGTTCGGTCTAGCAGTCAGCGAGCGGCTGCGGTGCAGAAGATGCGCCTGATGTTCCACGTGGAACATGAAACATGAGCCGCCGCCCGTTGAGCGAGCTGACCCGCTGAAAGCCGTTCGGGCAAGATGGGAGTGAGTGGCTGTCGAGCAGAGGAAGACGCGATGTTCCACGTGGAACATGCGGCTGCCGCCCCAGGAGCAAGGGAATGGCCTGTGATAGAGGCTTCTGCAGCCCCTAAACAGTCGTGATCTGTGTATAATCAAACGGTTCTGGCGCTAAGCAACCACAGACTGCGGGCTGGAATTGATGCCGCCGACCGGGTGAGCTCAGTCGCACATGCCGCTGGCGCGCTGGCGCCGCTACAACCTGCCTTCTCCTGAGACTCCTGGCCCGCTGGCTCAGTTGCCTTGTATCTGGGCTTGGTCCGTCTTGTCTATCACCACAGATCTCCCTGCGTATGAGCTACGATTCCTCAAGCATCAAGGTTCTTCGAGGCCTTGACGCTGTCCGCAAGCGGCCCGGAATGTACATCGGCGATACGGATGATGGGACAGGCCTCCACCACATGGTGTTCGAGGTTGTCGACAATGCCATCGACGAAGCCCTTGCCGGTCACTGCACTGAAATCCTCGTCACCATCCATGCGGATGGGGCTGTCTCGGTCATCGATAATGGTCGCGGTATACCCGTCGACATCCACCCCGAGGAGAATCGATCCGCAGCAGAGGTCATCATGACGGTCCTCCATGCGGGCGGAAAGTTTGACGACAATTCCTATAAGGTCTCTGGCGGCTTGCATGGCGTCGGCGTCTCGGTCGTCAATGCGCTCTCGGAGTCGTTGCGCTTGCGCATTCGCCGCGACGGCATGGCCTACGAGCAGGAGTTCGCGCTCGGCGTCCCGGTCTATCCTCTGCGGGAATGCGGACCTTCCGATAGCACGGGGACCGAGGTCTACTTCAAGCCCTCGGCGACCATCTTTACCGATCTCGAGTTTCACTACGAGATTCTTGCCAAGCGTTTGCGTGAGTTGTCGTTCCTGAACTCAGGGGTGCGGATTCGACTGAAAGATGAGCGTACCGATCGCGAAAATGTCTTCGAGTATCAAGGTGGCATTCGGGCGTTCGTGGAACATCTGAATCAGAATAAATCGCCGATCCATCCAAGTGTCTTCTACTTCACCGCCGAGCGCAGCGAGATCGTCACCGAGGTGGCTCTGCAGTGGAACGATGCGTACCAGGAAAACATCTTTTGTTACACCAACAACATCCCACAGCGGGATGGCGGTACCCACCTGGCCGGCTTTCGTGCCGGACTCACGCGGACGCTCAATCAGTACATTGAGCGGCAACAACTCGACCGAAATCAAAAAACCCGACCCGTCGGTGATGATGCACGCGAGGGCCTGACAGCGGTCGTCTCGGTCAAAGTGCCTGATCCGAAGTTCTCTTCGCAAACCAAAGACAAGCTGGTGTCTTCCGACGTCAAGCCGGTGGTGGAGGCACTGCTGAGCCAATACCTCGACATGTTCCTGGAGGAGAATCCCTCGGAGGCGAAGATCATCGCCAATAAGATGCTTGATGCCGCTCGCGCGCGCGAAGCGGCCCGCAAGGCGCGCGATATGACGCGGCGCAAAGGGGTTCTTGATATTGCTGGCCTTCCTGGAAAACTGGCGGACTGCCAAGAAAAGGACCCCTCGCATTCAGAGCTCTTCATCGTCGAGGGCGATTCAGCAGGGGGATCGGCAAAGCAGGGCCGAGATCGCGCCTTCCAGGCGATCCTGCCGTTGAAGGGCAAGATCCTCAATGTCGAAAAGGCCCGCTTCGACAAGATGCTCTCATCCGCAGAGGTCGGCACGCTGATTACAGCCTTGGGCTGCGGCATTGGTCGTGAGGAATATGATCCGAACAAGCTCCGCTACCATCGGATCATCATCATGACCGATGCCGATGTCGACGGCGCCCATATCCGGACGCTCCTGTTGACCTTCTTCTATCGGCAGATGCCGGAGCTGATCGATCGCGGTTATGTTTACATCGCGCAGCCACCGCTCTACAAGATTAAGCGGGGCAAGCAGGAAGACTACCTGTTGGATGATGCGGAAATGAGCGCCTCGCTGCTGCGCACTGCGCTCGATAACGCCACCCTCTATGTCGAGCCGGAGGCGCCGCCGATCAGCGCGGTCGGGCTCGAGGCGCTGATGACCGACTATCAGGTGTTTCGGACGATGCTAGTCCGTCTGTCGACCCGGCATGATCTGAGTTTTCTGACCGAGCTCTTGAGCATGCCCCGCCTGACCGCGGAGATCCGGGTCGACGCACAAGGTCTTTCCGCTTGGGCTGAGCAATTGGAGCAGCTGCTCCGCGCGCAAGCCGGGCCGGCCATCGATTACCAGATCAAGCCCATCCAGCGCGACTCGGAGACGCCGACGGGCCTCGCAGTCATCCGTCTCGTCCACGGTATTCCTGAAACGCGCGAGCTGTCCCTCGACTTCTTTGATTCAGCGGATTATCGGCGCATCGCGACCCTTGCTGACAAGCTTGCAGGTTTGCTCAAGCCCGGCGCCCGCATTGTGCGTGGCGAGCGGAGCCGCGAACTGCGCTCGTTCGGCGAAGCCTATGACTGGCTGCTTGCCGAGGGTCGGCGGGGATATCACATCCAGCGCTACAAGGGGCTAGGCGAGATGAATCCAGACCAGCTCTGGGAGACAACGATGGACCCGGATAGCCGCCGTCTGCTCCGAGTCACCATTGAAGATGCTGTGAGTGCCGATCAGATCTTCACCACGCTAATGGGAGAGCATGTCGAGCCTCGGCGAGAGTTCATTGAGCAATATGCGCTCGATGCCGCCAATATCGACGTCTAAAGCAGGGGGCTGAAGCAGGCACTGTCGCTTGTCGCTTGCCGGGCCTGACCGGCCGCGACCATGGCTCGCATCAAGGGCGACTGACCGTCCTGGCTGGCGAAGTGCCATGACCCTGATGCTGATTGGTCGCTTCCTTTGCAAGCAGCAGCGCCTTGGCTCGAATCCAGTCTTCGGCCAAGGCGTTAATACGATCGGCGCTCAACCCCTGGGTCGGGATTGGCGGACCAATTACCACGTCGATGATTCCCGGCCGCTTCTGCAGCGGCTTGCGGCCCCAGAAGTAGCCCGCATTGTGTGCGATTGGCACAACTGGCATGCCAGTGTGGGCCGCCAGCATCGCCCCACCGACTCCAAAGCGCTTTAACTTGCCCGGGGCGACACGGGTGCCCTCCGGAAAGATCACGATCAGATGGCCCTCTGCAAGCCGTTTTGCGCCGACCGAGAGCAACTGTTTCAAGGCTTGGCGCCCCGAAGATCGATCAATCGCGATCGGTTGGAATAGCCTCAGCGCCCAGCCAAAAAACGGGATACGCAATAACTCGCGCTTCATGACCCAGGTGTGTGGGGTTGGGAGCAAGGGCCCCAGTGCAATGGTTTCCCAGGCTGATTGATGATTGCTGAAAATGATCTGACCGCAGCCGGGCTGGAGATGCTCTTGACCGGTCACGCGATAGCTCAGCCGGCAAAACCGGCACAGCGCCCAGAGCAGGCTGCGCTCCCAAGACAGTACCAGCAGGTGCAGCCGCGCAGTAGAGAAAATCGGGGCTAGGAAGAGCAGCAGCGTGCTGTAGATCACCACGCTCAGCCAGAGAAAGACCTCAAAGCCTAGGGCACGCAGGCGCTGCATCGCCGATCACCGTCACGAGGCCGGACCGAGCAGCGCATCCACAGCTGCGGACAGGTCATCAAAGACGGGCACATCCACAAGCATCGGCGGAAGCCGTTGCGCGGTCTTCTCTCCATTGCCCGTGCGCACGAGGATCGGCCTTGCGCCAACCGCGAATGCGGCATCAAGGTCTCGCTGCGAATCGCCAATCATCGGGGTGCCGATCAGTGGTACGCCGGTGCGTCGACGGATCTCATGCAAGAGCCCTGGCAAGGGCTTGCGGCAGTCGCAGTGGTTGCTGGGGCCATGATGGCAGAACGCAATGACCTCGATGCGGCCGCCGACGGCGCTCAGGCGTGAGCGCAGCACCTCATGGATTGCGTTGATATCGTCCAGATCACAGAGGCCGCGCGCAACCGCAGACTGATTGGTTGCGACGGCAACATTGATCCCGGCGTTGTTGAGCCGTGCAATGGCCTCGAGGCTACCGGGAATCGGCTGCCACTCTTCGGCGGACTTGATGTAGGCCTCCGAGTCGTAATTGATCACTCCATCACGATCTAAGATGACGAGCTTCATGTCGGTGCCTCTTTCAGCTCTGCGACTGCTTCACCTGTTGGGTGGCCTGCTAAAATGGCTAGATGCTTGCTTTTTAATATTCAATCTGCACGCATCTGCGGTGTCAGGGTTATGCCTGTAGTAGCGAGATATCCGCCACTCCGAGGAACAGAGTCTCTAGCTGGCTCAGCAGTGCGAGCCGATTGGCTCTGACCTTGGGCTCCTCGGCCATCACCATCACGCGCTCAAAGAAATCGTCAAGCGGTTCTCGAAGACTCGAGAGCTCGGCGAGGGCTTCATCGTAGTGATGTGCAGCAAGTCGTGCTTGCACCCGATCGCGCATCGCGGCAACGGCTGCCGCCAGCGATCGCTCGGCATCCTCTTGCAGGAGTTGCTGATCGATCTGCTGAGCGATCTCATCAGGCGAGACCTTGCGCAGAATATTACGCGTACGTTTATTGGCCGCGGCGAGCGCAGCAGCCTCTGGCTGACCACGGAATCGCTGAACCGCCTGGATTCGACGGTCGATATCCATGGGTTGGCTGAGCTCGAGCGCCAACACCGAAGCGATCACATCCGCATCAACAGCGCGTTCATCACCTGTGTCGGCGTAATAGCGTTTCAGGCGTTCAACGCAGTAGCCCAAGACCTCTCCAACGCAATCGCTGGCATTGAGATCGGCTGGAAAGTGAGCTGCCGCCTGCTCGAAGAGCAGGCGGAGATCCAGTGCCAAAGGCGTCTCGATCAAGATGCGTAGCACGCCGATTGCCGCCCGCCGCAGCCCATAGGGATCTTTGACGCCGGTTGGACGCTGCCCAATCGCGAAGATGCCGACGAGGGTGTCAATGCGGTCTGCAATCGCCACCACCCGCGCAAGGTCTGTCTCCGGAAGACGATCGCCCGCATGCTTGGGCCAATAGTGCTGCTCAATCGCAGTCGCAAGGATCTCCGTTTCGCCAGATCGCTCGGCATAGTAACGCCCCATCACCCCTTGCAGGCTGCCGAACTCACCCACCATTTGCGTCACCAGATCGGCCTTCGCCAAGCCTGCCGCATGGCGGGCCTGACGGCTATCAGCGCCAATCTCGTCGGCAATCCATTCACTCAGGGCCGCGATACGCTCGGCTTTCTCGAACAGGGTGCCAAGCCGATGTTGGAAGACGATCCCCCGCAGGGCCTCAACGCGCTCGCGAAGCGGGGTCTTCAGATCCTGTTCCCAAAAGAACTTGGCATCGGCAAACCGCGGGCGAATCACCCGCTCATTGCCCGCTCGGACCTGATCGGGCTCGCGGCTCTCGATGTTGCTCACGGTGATGAACGATGGCAGCAACTGACCAGCCTGATCGGTGATCGGGAAATATTTCTGGTTCGCCTGCATGGTCTCGATCAAGACCTCCGGCGGCACCGCGAGGAAACTGGCATCGAAGTGACCGAGCAAGGCCACCGGCCACTCGCAGAGGGCGGTGACTTCATCGAGGACGGACGCATCGATCATGGCGGTCCCGCCCGCCTCGGCCGCAAGCCTCTCGACCTGCTCGCGGATGGTCGAGCGTCTTGCCAAGAGATCGGCTTCAACGTAGGCGCCGCGCAGCGAAGAGCGATACTCAGCGGGCGAACGCAAAATCAGGGCGTCAGGATGATGGAACCGATGCCCGCGGCTGAGGCGATCGATTGCGATGCCAAGCACCCTCCCCGGCACCAGGGATTCGCCGAGCAGCACGCAGACCCAATGCACCGGCCGCACAAACTCGACGCTGCCGCTCCCCCAGCGCATCCGCTTCGGGATCGGCAGGGCCGCGAGTGCCTCGTCGATCAACTCCGGCAACAGCCTTGATGCGGTCTGGCCGCTGACCTGGTGCCGATAGCAGAGCCAGGCACCCTTCTCGGTCTCCTCGTGCTCTAGTCCGTCGACAGCGACACCGCAAGATTGAGCGAATCCCAGCGCCGCCTTGGTGGGGTTGCCATCAGCGTCGAAGGCGGCCTTCAGGGAGGGGCCACGTCGCACAACCTGTTCATCCGGCTGGCTCAAGGCGAGCGCGCTGACGATGACGGCGAGTCGACGCGGCGTTGCGAAAGCACGCGCTTCGCCATGCGCGAGCCGAGCCTCATTAAGGCGCTTCAACAGCCCATCACGGAAGGCGCTGGACAGCCCAGCAAGCGCGGAAGGCGGTAATTCTTCAGTGCCGATCTCAACCAAAAGATCAGCGGTGGTGTCACTGCTCATACGGCCTCCTCGGTGCGGGCATTGGCTGTGGCCATCGGGAAGCCTAGCGCCTCACGACTCTGGTAATAGGCCTCGGCCACTGCGCGTGCGAGCGTGCGCACCCTCAGGATGAAGCGTTGCCGCTCGGTGACCGAGATCGCGCCGCGCGCATCCAGCAGATTGAAGGTATGCGATGCCTTGAGCACCTGCTCGTAGGCTGGTAGCGGCAGACCCGCCTCCACCAAGGCTTGACTCTGTTGCTCGCAGCCGTCGAACAAGGCAAACAGCGCCTGGATGTCCGCCTGCTCGAAGTTATAGGCCGACTGCTCGCGCTCGTTCTGTAGGAAGACATCGCCATAGGAGACCGGGCCGGTGGCAGAGTCGGTCCAGAGCAGATCATAGACGCTCTCGACGCCTTGCAAATACATGGCGATGCGCTCAAGGCCGTAGGTGATCTCGCCAGTGACCGGACGGCATTCGAGTCCACCCACCTGCTGGAAATAGGTGAACTGGGTCACCTCCATGCCGTTCAGCCAGACCTCCCAGCCCAGGCCCCAAGCGCCCAGGGTCGGCGACTCCCAGTTATCTTCCACAAAGCGGATATCATGCACCAGCGGATCGATGCCGAGCTCACGCAGGGAGTCCAGATACAGCGTTTGGATCGCCTCTGGCGAGGGCTTCATCACCACCTGGAACTGATAGTAGTGCTGCAACCGATTGGGGTTTTCGCCATAGCGCCCATCCGTTGGTCGCCGAGAAGGTTGCACATAGGCCGCGTTCCAGGGCTCAGGGCCAATCGAGCGCAAGAAGGTGCCAGGATGGAAGGTCCCTGCCCCCACCTCCATGTCATAAGGCTGAAGGATCACACAGCCCCGCCGACTCCAGTAGCGCTCGAGTGTGAAGATGAGTTCCTGAAAACTGATGCGATCGCCCGACAGATTGCTCAACGCGGACTCCAGCGGCTGCTAAAACCCATCAGTATAGCGATTTCGGATCTTTTCCGACCACCGCAAACGCCGCGGCAGCCGCAGCCATCGGCAGGTATCATCCTGTCAGTATCACCCGCTTCCAATGATGCCGTATCAGCGCAGACGCCTCGAGACAGCCCATGGACACCACCGCACGCCAGGCGCGAGCAGGGGCGATCAAGCGCACCACCCTAGTGGGCGCGGTCATCAACCTACTGCTCTCGGCCATCAAGATCACCGCTGGCTGGATCGGCCAATCCCATGCGCTGATCGCCGACGGCATCCACTCACTGTCTGACCTCTTGTCTGATCTGCTGGTCTGGTTTGCAGGCCACAAGGCCGCCAAAGGACCAGACGCCGAGCATCCCTATGGCCATGGGCGCTTCGAGACAGTGGCGACCTTGGTGCTCGGCTTTTTGCTCATCGCCGTCGCCATCGGCATTGCCTGGGATGCCACAGAACGCCTGTTTCAGCCAGCTGCGCTCCTGCAGCCAGCGCCGATCGCACTCTATGCAGCAGGACTCTCGATCCTCGCCAAAGAGGCGCTCTACTGGTACACCCGCGCCTACGGTCTGCGCGTCCACTCCGATCTGCTGTTGGCGAATGCCTGGCATCATCGCTCCGATGCCATCTCCTCAATCGTGGTCCTGATCGGGGTGGCCGGGACGCTCGCCGGCCTGCCCTACCTCGATTCCGTGGCTTCGGTGATCGTCGCCGTGATGATCGCAAAGATCGCCTGGGATCTTGGCTCGGCGGCCACCCGTGAGCTGGTCGATACCGCACTCAGCCCTGAGCGGTTGCGCGAGATTAGCCAGATCATCCTCCGGAGTACCGGTGTTCGCGATGTCCACATGCTGCGCACCCGAACGATCGGCGGCAACGCCTCAGCCGATGTCCATGTCTTGGTCGACCCCGATATCAGCGTCTCTGAAGGGCATGCCATCAGCCTATTGGTGCAAGAACGCCTGATGGAAACCATCGATCGGATGTCCGACGTCACGGTTCACATCGATCCGGAAGACGACGAGCGTGCAGTGCCGACCCAGGGATTGCCAATGCGCACCGAAGTCATCGAGCGCCTCGATCAGCTGTGGAAGCCGATCCCAGAGGCCTTGACCCGCAAACGCCTGCTGCTGCACTACTTGGACGGGGCGATCACGGTCGATCTCTTTTTCCCACTGCGAACCTTTACCGACGAGCCAGCGGCACATCGACTTCGTGATCGACTCCAGGCAGCGCTTCAGGCGGACCCTCGCTTCGCCGAGGTTCGGATCTACTTTGGTTAAGCTTGGCGCCTTCAAATGAAATGATCCTGGCGCCCTATTTTGAGGCATCTATACGGGCCGCATGGTCTATTTTGGTGCATCTGCCGGCTTTGCGCGGTTCTGCGCTGTCTTAGGCTGCTTGCCTTGGGCCTGCCCGCTGCAATGGCACGTAACCTGCTTATTTCGACGCTGATAGCAGTTGCGCGATCCGAGTTTAAGATGGGCCAAGCTCATAACCGAGCTCACCGTTCGATCGATTGCCTGCGATCTCGGGTTGGGCGCAATGCGCTCACCTAAGCATCCAAACCCATCCTTAGCCGAAGACAAACAGCGGGAGATTTCGCAGATGTCCGCCACTGACGTGTTGAAGACCATCAAAGACGAGGACGTAAAATTCGTGGACCTCCGGTTTACGGATACTCGCGGCAAGGAGCAGCACGTCTCGCTCCCGGCCCGAGTCATCGATGAAGCCATTTTCCAAGATGGAAAGATGTTCGACGGCTCCTCAATCGCCGGTTGGAAAGGCATTGAGGCGTCCGACATGGTCTTGATGCCCGAGGCCGAGACGGCGGTGATGGACCCCTTCACCGATGAGAAGACCCTGATCATCCGGTGCGACATTCTGGAGCCCGCGACTATGCAGGGCTACGAGCGTGATCCGCGCTCCGTCGCCAAGCGGGCTGAGGCCTATCTCGCCTCCACCGGCATTGCCGATACCGCTTTCTTTGGACCAGAGCCTGAATTCTTTATCTTCGATGACGTCCGCTGGGGCCTCAGCATGGGCGGCGCCTTCTACAAGGTGGATTCCGAAGAGGCTGAGTGGAACTCCGAGCGGGTCTTCGAAGATGGCAACATGGGACATCGCCCCAGTGTCAAGGGTGGCTACTTCCCAGTCCCGCCGGTCGATTCCCTCAATGATCTCCGCGCGGCCATGTGTCTTGCCCTCGAAGAGATGGGGGTCCAGGTCGAGGTGCATCATCATGAGGTCGCGACCGCCGGTCAGTGTGAAATCGGTACTCGATTCGGACCGCTGGTGCGTCGTGCAGACATGAACCAGATCACCAAGTACGTGATCCAGAACGTCGCCCATGCTTACGGCAAGACCGCAACCTTCATGCCGAAGCCGCTGGTCGGCGACAATGGCACAGGAATGCATGTGCATCAGTCGCTGGCAAAAGATGGTGTCAACATCTTTGCCGGAGACAAATACGCCGGCCTCTCTGAAACCGCGCTCTACTATATCGGCGGCATCATCAAGCACGCCCGCGCTCTGAACGCGCTGACCAACGCCTCGACCAACTCCTACAAACGGCTGGTCCCTGGATTCGAGGCGCCCGTGATGTTGGCCTACTCGTCCAAGAACCGTTCGGCCTCAATCCGTATCCCGCATGACTCCAATCCCAAGGGGCGCCGTATCGAGGTGCGCTTCCCGGATTCCACCGGCAATCCCTATCTGTCGTTTTCAGCGATGATGATGGCCGGCCTTGACGGCATCCAAAACAAGATCCACCCAGGCGACGCCATGGACAAGGATCTCTACGACCTGCCGCCGGAAGAAGAAAAGGCCATCCCACAAGTCTGCTTCGCGCTCGACCAAGCCCTGGATGCACTGGATAAAGATCGAGAGTTCCTGACCGCTGGAGGCGTCTTCACAGACGACGTCATCGACGGCTACATCAAGCTGAAGATGGACGAAGTCACCCAGCTACGCATGAGCACCCACCCGGTCGAATTCGACCTCTACTACAGCCTCTGATCCCCATCAAACAGCGGTTCAAACCAGCCGCCGAACCGGGCAAGGAAGCCCAACCGAACCCGAATCCCAGTTCACGAAACACCTCTCCTCTCCTCTCCTCTCCTCTCCTCTTCTCTCCTTCCCTTCCCTTCCCTTCCCTTCCCTTCCCTTCCCTTTCAACCTTCCTCCTTCTTCACTCTTCAACCTATAAACCGCAGATGACGCAGAATTTCACAGATTAAAATAATATAAAACAAGGTCTTAGCAGGTTTAGCAAGGCTGGCCATCAGGTGAAGCTATGAACGGCTGCAATGTATTGAAATCTCTGCGTTAATCTGCGTCATCTGCGGTTAAATGCTCTGTTTAGGTTTAAGTCTCCTTCCCCCTCCTCTCTTCCGTTTTCAAACCTCCCTGTCCGCCCCTGGTGCATTTGAATGCACTCATCATGTGCGTCAGGCACTAGGCTAGTGCGCTATCCTGAGCCTGCTTGGCGCAGCAGCCTCAGACAGTACCGGGTGGCCATCGATGCTCATCAGGTGGTTATCGATAACCTCTTGCTAATCAATCGGTTTTGGATCGACCTCGGAGTGCTTTCAGGCCGTCGGCGATGGTCTGAACATCGGCATGCAGCTCTGATCTGGCTCGTTGTTTGCTTGCTGGACCAAAGATTGGAGCCAAGCGACGACACAACCCCTGATGAACGAAACACAGAGCGGACTGAGCCGGCTTGGCACCATGATATTGGATAACCTCAGCACGGCTGTGCTGCTCTTCGATCGCCATCTCCGCCTGCGCTACATCAATATCGCCGGCGAGAATCTGCTTGCCGTCAGCGCGAAAACAGTACTCGGCGAGGCAGCAGGGAATCTGGTGCCCTGCCCGACAGATGCCGTGGAGAGTCGCTTGCGGGAATCGCTCGAGACGCGACAGCCCTTCACCGAGCGGGAGGTCGAGGTCAAGCGTCCGGATCGCCAGATCATTCGCGTCAACTGCACGGTCTTACCGCTGCATCCCGTTGATGAGCCCTACGATCTCCTGATGGAGATGCAACAGGTCGACCGTCAGCTGCGGATCGCGCGCGAGGAATATCTCATCTCGCAGCACCATGCGACTCAAGCACTGCTGCGCGGGTTAGCCCACGAGATCAAGAACCCCTTGGGCGGCCTACGGGGCGCGGCTCAGCTGCTGGAGCGTGAGCTACCAAGCCCTGGGCTCCGCGAATACACCCGCATCATCATCGATGAAGCCGATCGATTACAGACCTTGCTCAATCGGATGCTTGGCCCGAATAACCTGCCGCATCGCAGTTCCCTCAACATTCATCATGTCATCGAGCATGTGCGCGGACTGCTCACCGCCGAGTTTCCCTCTGGGCCTGAGATCATACGGGACTATGATCCAAGTATTCCGAATCTTGAGGCCGATCCAGATCGACTGATCCAGGCCATTCTGAACATCGCCCGCAATGCGGCTCAGGCCGCCGGCCAGCATGGACAGGTCAAGCTGCGTACCCGAGTGATGCGGCAGTTCACTGTTGGCGCCGTTCGTCATCGGCTGGTCTTGGTGGTCGAAATCGAGGACGACGGGCCAGGCATCCCCGAGGAACTGATGAACCGGATCTTCTTCCCAATGGTGTCCGGGCGTTCCGGTGGAACGGGGCTTGGGCTCGCGATCGCCCAGGAGCTGGTCCACCAGCATCAAGGCTTGATCGAATGCGAGAGCCGTTCCGGCTGCACCACCTTCCTGGTCTATCTTCCGCTGGAGCTGCCCCATGAATAGAGTGCCCAGGATTTGGGTGATCGACGACGACCGTTCGATTCGCTGGGTGCTCGAACGCGCCTTGCGACAGGCCGAGATGGATGTCACCAGCTTCTCGAACGGCGTCGGCGTCATGGATGCGCTAGAGCGCGAGATGCCGGATGTGATCCTCTCCGATATCCGCATGCCGGGGATCGATGGCCTTGAGCTGCTGGAGCAGGTCACCGGGCGTTACCCTCAACTGCCCGTCATCATCATGACCGCGCACTCTGATCTTAACAGCGCGGTTTCTGCCTTTCATGGCGGTGCCTTCGAGTACCTGCCCAAACCCTTTGATATCGATGAGGCTGTAGATCAGGTCCAGCGAGCCTGCCGAAAACAGAATGAGGCGGCGGCCGAGCTACCTCCGCTCCCGCACAGTCCGGATATCATCGGGGAAGCGCCGTCGATGCAGGAGGTCTTCCGCGCGATCGGCCGTCTGGCGCGCTCCAACATCACCGTGCTGATCAATGGCGAGTCTGGCACCGGCAAGGAACTGGTCGCGCATGCTCTGCATCGGCACAGTCCACGCTCACAGGCACCTTTTATCGCCCTAAACATGGCCGCGATCCCACGCGATCTAATGGAATCCGAGCTATTCGGCCATGAGCGTGGCGCCTTTACCGGCGCGCAGACCCGCCGCGAAGGCCGATTTGAGCAGGCCGATGGCGGCACCCTGTTCCTCGACGAGATCGGCGACATGCCCGCCGAGCTCCAGACGCGGCTGCTGCGGGTCCTGGCGGATGGCGAGTTCTACCGAGTCGGCGGTCTGACGCCGATCAAGGTCGATGTGCGCATCATCGCCGCCACCCATCAAAACCTGCGCGAGCTGGTCGCCAAGGGCAGTTTCCGTGAGGATCTATTCCATCGCCTGAATGTCATCCGCATCCATTTGCCGGCGTTGCGCGACCGCCGCGAAGACATTGGCTTGCTGATGCGCCATTTTCTCGCCCAAGCTGCCAAAGAGCTTGGCTGCGAGGCCAAGGTCTTGGCCAATGATGCGCTGGAGCGGCTTGAACGGTTGGAATGGCCGGGTAATGTGCGCCAGCTCGAGAACACCGCCCGTTGGTTGACCGTGATGGCCTCCAGCAAGCAGATCCATGTATGCGATCTGCCCTCCGATCTTGAGGGGATCTCGGCAGCGGCCCATGCCGATGAGCAGTGGGAAGGCTCACTGCGCACCTGGACCCGTCGCCGCTTACAGCAGGGCGAGCGAGGCATCCTCGATGCTGCCCTACCCTCGTTCGAGCGCATTCTGATCGAATCGGCCCTCGAGCATACAGGCGGGCGGCGCCAAGAAGCCGCCAAGCTCTTGGGCTGGGGCCGCAATACGCTGACGCGCAAGATCAAGGAGTTGGGGATGGAAGCGGAAGGCGCCGAGGGGGCGGATGACCTCAGCGAAGAGGATCAAGCCGGCACCGTGAGCAGCTGAGCGGGATCGCGCGGACCTAGCCGATGCTGGCAATCACGACCAGCACGCCCCATCTCGATACGAACGACCCGATGGCCTGATGCTGAGCCCCAGCGCGCTCTCGGCGGTCACATCCTCAACCCATCCAGCCTAGGACTTCAGCAGTGGACAGTAGCAGTATCCGTCTTCCCGGCTCCGAGCTTGCCGAGATCCGTTTCGCCGATGGAAAGCTCAGCGTCTCCTTTGCACGCGCCTATATTATCAAGACGATGACTGGCTCCGCGGAAAAGACACTCTGGTGGCAGGCGGGCGAACTTCTGCTCGACAATGCCGAGCTGCTCGAGCCGCTCCCGGAAGTCCCGTCCGGAGACAGGCTCATCTGCGAGGGCGGCGACATCGACGAAAACGTCTACACCTATCGCGACATGATCCCCATCCCGCTTGACAGTCGCGGCCATTGCCGCTGTGATCTTAAGCTCCGCGGCAGCGATGCGCGCATCATCGCGCAAGGCGAGACCCTTCGGCTGTTGATGCAGGACACGCCGAAGTATATCGAGCATATCCGCCCTCAGGACGAAGGGGCTGCCTAAAAATCGACCGGCTAAGAGAAAGCCCGACTAAGAAAAAGCCCCAGCACCTGAGACAGGCGCTGGGGCTTGTTGATGGCGGGACCATGCGGGGCGAGCCCCGCTGCCACCTTAGATGCGACTCGAGCCGACGATCTCGTGCGCGATATCGACAACGCGGTTCGCCATGTCGGAGTATTCCTGACGGTAGTTCGCCAACAAACCCTCTTGCGAGGCCCAATAATCCTTACCGCTGATGCCATTCTCGTGCTCGTAATCGATGAATTGCTTCTGCATCTCGAGCATCTTGTCGATCAGATCCTGCTTCTCTTTCTTCAAGGCAGCGATGTCAGTCATGGTGTTCTCCCCGCTCATAAACGATATGGCAAAGAGCTAATATATCATGCTCGATTGATAATCGGTCAAGCAGCGCAGCGATGTTCCATGTCATTCTGTACCAACCCGAGATCCCGCCAAACACTGGCAATGTGATGCGACTCTGTGCAAACACCGGGGCCAGCTTGCACCTGATCGAGCCCCTGGGTTTCGAGCTCAATGATCGCCGACTGCGACGAGCCGGGCTCGATTATCGTGAGTGGGTGGGTGTGCGAGTACATGCAAGCATGCAATCTTGCCAGCATGTCATCGGCAACGCGCGTCTGTTCACTCTGAGCACCAAGAGCCAAAGCATCTATTCAGATCAACGCTTCCAGCCCGGCGATGCCTTTCTCTTCGGCCCTGAGACGCGCGGCTTGCCGGCTGACTTGCGTGAATCGGTGCCAAGGGAGCAGCGACTTCGGCTACCGATGCGACCCAACAACCGCAGCCTCAATCTCGCGAACGCGGTGGCCGTGGTCGTCTACGAGGCCTGGCGCCAGCATGGGTTCCGCTGATCAGTCGAACTCCGATCGACCAGAACGCTCTAATAGGCGCCGGGTCGCGGCCTCTGGCGTCTGGCTCTCATGGAGCACCGCATAGACCTGTTCGGAGATGGGCATCTCGACCTGGTGCTCGCGGGCGATTCGATGCACGGCCTGAGCCGTGATGACGCCCTCGACCTCCTGACCGATCTGCGCGATGGCAGCGGTTGCGGTCTCGCCACGAGCTAAGGCGAGGCCAAGCCGCCGGTTCCGAGACTGATTATCGGTACAGGTCAGCACCAGGTCGCCAAGGCCCGCCAAGCCCATGAAGGTCTCGCTGCGAGCGCCAAGTGCAGTCCCGAGGCGAATCAACTCGGCAAGTCCGCGTGTGATCAGTGCTGCCCGCGTGTTCGCACCAAAGCCCAGGCCATCCGCAATGCCGGTGGCGATGGCAAGGACATTCTTTGCCGCCCCGCCAACCTGCACGCCGATCAGATCATCATGGGTGTAGGCGCGAAACCGCTCCGAGTGGACCCAGGCCGCGCAGTGTTCAGCAAATGCCTGGTTGGATGCCGCCAGGGTGACCGCCGTGGGCAAGCCTTGTGCAACCTCCATCGCGAAACTGGGGCCTGAGAGGACCGCCAGCTCCCGCGTCCCCGTGCGTTCGAGCACCACCTCATGCAGGAGCCGACCGCTCGCCAAGTCAAAACCTTTAGTGGCCCAGAGCACGCCGAGGTCAGGCGGCAGGAAGGGTGCCGCGGCGCCGAGCACAGCGGCGAAGAACTGACTGGGGACCGCGACCAAGATGCCCGTCGCACCCTCGAGCGCCTGCTCGAGCGAGGCGGTTGGCTGAATCAGGTCCGGCAGTGCGATGCCTGGCAGAAAGCTCTTGTTCTCGCGGTCGCGCTGCAATGCGGCGACCTGCTCCGGGTCATGGCTCCAGAGGGGTGTCTGATGGCCATTCCTCGCCAAGAGCACGGCAAGCGCCGTGCCCCAAGACCCCGCTCCAATGACCGCGATGCGCTGCATCGATCCCAATCCTAGTGAGTTTTCTCGCCCGCCGCAGGCGCGCCAGCCTGACCTGGAGCTGCCGTGGCATTGCCCTGTGCGGCCTGTTCGGCCTGCTTCTGTGCGTAAATAGCATCGAAGCTCACATGCTGGAGCACCAGGTGTGGGAAGCCACCCTTGACGACCAGATCAGAGACGGCCTGGCGTGCATAAGGAAACAGCAGGCTTGGGCAATACACATAAAAGAGGGGGCCAAGCTCCTCTTGCGCGAAACCAGCGACGCTGATGATGCCCGCCTGCTGAACCTCGATGAGGTACGCCGTCTGCTCGCCCACTTTGGTCGTCACGGTAACCCTGAGCATGATCTCATGGGTGTCCTCGCTGAGCGAGGTCAGCTTGATATCGAGGTGTAACGAGGTCTCGGGCTTCCATTCCTGCCGGAAGATCTCTGGCGCATTCGGTGCTTCGTAGGACAGGTCTTTGATATAGATGCTGCGCAGGGCAAATTGGCGCTCGCCTTGCTGCTGTTGATTCTCGGCCATAGAGCCTCCGGTCAGTCTGAACGCTGAGCTAATGCTGAGCTGAAATTGAGAAAGGGTTGAGCATGCGGGGTGCGAAGAGGCAGCGAATCGGCTGCAAACGGGCGTTAGCGCTTCTTGCGCGTCAAGGGCAGGTTGGCCGCTTCCCAAGCCATGATGCCACCCTTGAGGTTGTAGACCTCGTTGAAGCCGGCCTTGCGCAGCACATGGCAGGCGGCCTGCGATTGTGAGCCCGAGCGGCAATTGACGATCACCGGCCCATCTTTGTAACGCGACAGTGCCGCGGTCTGCTTCTTGAAGCCATTCATGGGCACATTGACGGCATTGATGATATGTCCCTTGGCGAAATCCGCGGCAGATCGGACGTCGATCACCGCAGCATCGCGCTGGTTAATCATCAGGGTTGCGGCACCTGGGTCGACCGATCCCTTTTCGCCGATGATCAGCGAGAAGGTCAGGAGGCCGAGGATGACGCCGAGTGCCGCGAACAGCACCCAGTGGTTTCCGACGAATTCGAGCAGCATGGGGAAGATGTCGACTTTGGCAGGCCCGTGCCGCCGCAAGGGGCGTCGCGGTGCGGTGAAATCAACCCACAAGTATAAGGATCTGGAGGTTCGACGTCACCTGCAGTCGACGCCAGGCCCACTCCCAGGCCCAATCTAAGGTGCGCGGCTACAGAAGACCTCGCGCATCATGCCGATGAGTCGCAGAGTCCGGGCATCGCCGACACGATAATAGACACGGTTGGCATCCTTGCGTGCCGCTAGGATGCCCTTGTCGCGCAGGATGGCAAGATGCTGCGATATATTGCTCTGAGAGGTGCCGACGTGATCGACGATGTCCTGTACGCTCACCTCTTCATCGCCGAGCGTGCAGAGGATTTTTAGCCGCAACGGATGCGACATCGCCTTCAGCGACCGCGAGGCCCGCTCGATATCGGCATCGTCCGCGAACAGCTCCAGTTCTGAAAAGCCCAACCCATACTCTCCTGCCGGCCCATGCTTGAGCGGTGGATCCGCGTCCAGCTCTTGATCGAGCTGCTGATCGAGTACCTGATCTTCTGATGCCATGACGTGGGTCCAAATATCAACGCTTCATAAAACGATGATAAACCTTTCCAGGGGTCTGACAAGTCTTCATCGATCAACGTCATTGTTTCGACTGCGCTGCTGGCTCGATGCTGGCCTCGGGCTAGGCTGGGCGTTGGTGGTTGCAGTGACAATACCGACGGCAGTGGCTGATTCGGAGCCGGATCTCGTGCGTCAGCACGAAGCGGAGCTCGCACAGCTACAGGCCAGACTGGCACAGCTGCGCGAGGGCATCACGGATCATCTTGACTATCGAGACGCCTTACTGGAGGAGCTCCAGCAGTTCGAGCAGGACATCGACGCGCTCTCGAAGTCCAAGCATCAGCTTGGACTGATGGTGGCCAATCAGCAGGAGGCGCTGGCGGCCACAACGGGCCAGCTCCAGGCCAAGCGCGCTGAGCTCCAGGCTGCGCGCGCCGAACTCGCAGACTTTGTGCGCGCCGCCTATGCGATGGGGCGTGGAGATGAGGTCCGCTTGTTGCTTGGCCAGACGGATCAGGCAGATCAGACGGATCCGGGCCGAGCCGAACGCATCTTGGGTTATTATCAGGTTCTTGGCGCGAGGCGTGCGGCTCGGGTTGAGCAGATTCGCAAGCTCGTGGCGGCTTTGCAGCAGCTCGAGCAACAGGAGCGAGAGGAGACGACGCGCCTAGCGCGACTCGCAACGAAGCAGGATCAGACGCGCGAGCGTCTTGAAGCGGCGCTGCAAGCCCGGCAGCACATCCTGGGCGCGCTTGAACAGAGCATTGCCGACGATCAGCGCCAGGCAAAGGTTTTGGAGGCCGATGCCGCGGCGATGACCGCGCTGATCGAGCGACTCAAGCGCGAGGCCGAGATTGCCGACGAGGTTGATCTCAGTCAGGACGCCATCAGTGATCTGCGTGGGCAGTTGGCCTGGCCGTTAGAGGGTGCACGCCTCTTGCGCGGCTTTGGCGAAGGGCGTCAGCAAGGCGCCCTGCATGCCGATGGCGTCTTGTTGGCGGCCACTGGAGGCGCTGAGGTCAGGGCCGTGCATCACGGTCGAGTCGCCTATGCCGATTGGCTGCGGGGGTTCGGCATGTTGATCGTCATCGATCATGGTGAAGGCTACCTGTCGCTGTATGGGCACTGTCAAGCGCTGCTCAAGGAGGTCGGGGAATGGGTCGCGGCGGGCGATCTCATTGCCCTGGCCGGCAACAGCGGTGGTCTCGATACCAAGGGGCTCTACTTCGCGATCCGTCATCAGGGTCGCGCCATCGACCCCGCCCGATGGTGCCAGGCCAGCCGCGAGTGATCAGCCTCAATCCCGCTGTGATAGACCGGCCGTGATGGACAGGCCTGTCCAGATGCGGGAACGCGATCATCAAAACGTCCTCAATAGCTCAGGTGAGCCTTAAAGAACACATCAGCCGGGCTAAGTTGCACGCCCACGGGACCCAGACATGACCAACAGCCAGCCAGCCGTTTTTGCCCGACCCAACGCCCGCTCAAGCGCTTTCTCAGGCGCCTGTTCAGGCGCTTTTTCAGGTACCCTCCTCATCGCCCTCCTAAGCCTCGGCCTGTCGCCGAGCGCTTTTGCCCAGCCGGCAGCCATGCCTGAGTCCGAGGTGCAGTCGCCCGCCGAGCGCGACACAGGGAGCGAGCCGATCATACAGCCACCACCACCGGGCTTTAAGCCGACCGGTACGCGCCCCGAGCCGAGCGTCGAAGAGGTGCGGCAGCGCATCCAGGCCGCTGCGGAGGCGTCCGAGGAAGAGGAGCCAGAGGGGCTGCCGCTGGACGAGCTGCGGATCTTCGCGGAGGTCTTTGGTCGCATCAAGAGTGACTATGTCGAGCGGGTTGAGGATCGCGAGCTGCTCTCGAGCGCCATTCGCGGCATGCTCGCCGGCCTTGACCCGCATTCGGCCTATCTCGATCCCGATCAGTATGATGATCTTCAGGTGGGCACCACCGGCGAATTTGGCGGTCTCGGCATCGAGGTCGGCATGGAGGATGGCTTCGTCAAGGTGATCGCGCCAATGGACGATACGCCCGCTCAGCGGGCCGGCATCCAGGCCGGCGATCTGATCGTGCGCATCGATGAGAAGCCGGTGAAGGGGATGAGCCTGAGCGACGCGGTCGAGCTAATGCGCGGCAAGCCCGGGAGCGCGATTGAGCTCACGCTGATGCGGGATGGCGAGTCGGCGCCCCTGCGCGTTCGGCTCGAGCGTGCCGTGATCAAGGTGGCCTCCGTCAAGCAGCGCCTCCTCGAGCCTGGCTATGGCTACCTGCGCATCGCCAACTTTCAGGCCCGCACCACCGATGACCTGCTCGCGGCCGTCAAGACGCTCAAGCGCGAGAACGAGGGCCCCCTCAAGGGCGTGGTGCTCGATCTGCGGAATAATCCTGGCGGCGTGCTCAACACAGCGGTTGGGGTCAGTGATGCCTTCCTTGAAGAGGGACTGATCGTCTACACCAAGGGCCGGCTCGAGGATGCCAAGCTTGAGTTCCATGCCGGCCCGGACGATGTGCTGGATGGAGCACCGCTGGTCGTGCTGGTCAACGGCGGTAGTGCCTCGGCCTCCGAGATCGTCGCGGGCGCCCTACAAGACCAGCGTCGCGCGCTCATCATGGGCAACGAAACCTTCGGCAAGGGCTCGGTGCAAACCATCATTCCGGTCGATGAGCGCACCGCGCTGAAGCTCACGACGGCGCGTTACTACACCCCGGCCGGGCGCTCGATCCAGGCCCTGGGTATCGTGCCCGATATCATCCTTGAGCGTGGCAGCCTGACCCTGACCTCCGACCCCGACCTGTCGCCGCTGAAAGAGGCCAACCTGATCCGCCACCTTGAAGACCAAGACGGCAACGCCATTGAGCCCGCCATTGAGATTCAGATGGATGCGACTGACGAGGGCGACGAAGAGAAAACAGGAAAGAAAACCGAAGAGACAGCCAAGGACAAGCCCCTCGCAGCCCGAGATTATCAGCTTTCTGAGGCCCTTAATGTGCTCAAGGGGTTGGTCATCCTGGGGCAGGCCCCGGCGGTGGCCGAGCGTCCTCAGGCTGAAGACAAGGCGGATACTGTCCCAGCTGCTGAAGTTCCCGCTGCTGAAGAGCCGGCTGAAGCAGCGCCAGCTGCAGAAGCGTCCACCGAAGAAATGCCCGCTGAAGAAGCACCCGCTGAAGCACCGGCTGCTGAAATGCCCGCTGAAGAAGCCTCTGAGAAACCGGCTGAAGAGGCCGTTGATTGAGCGTCCCTTTGAATCTGCTGTAACCCGGAGAGACCCAAGATGCCTCGCGTGCTTGTCCCGCTCGCTCCCGGCTGCGAAGAGCTGGAGGCGGTGACCATTATTGATCTCCTGCGCCGCGCGGAGATCGAGGTCACCACCGCTGGCCTGGAGCCTGGCCCCGTGACCTGTAGCCGTGGCACCCTGCTGGTGCCTGATGCCGATCTTGACGATGTCGTCGAGAATGACTTTGACATGGTCGTGCTGCCCGGTGGCCAGCCCGGTGCGACCCACCTTGATCACGACATCCGCATCCACGATCTGCTCGCCCGCCAGGCCGCGGCGGATCGCTGGAGTGCGGCCATCTGCGCGGCCCCCATCGTGCTTGCCAGCACCGGGCTGCTCGATGGCCGCTCGGCGACAAGCTTTCCCGGAGCCATTGATCCAGAGCGCTATCCCGAGATCCGGCTGCTTGAGCAGCCAGTGGTCACCGACGGCAAGGTCGTCACCTCCCGCGGCCCCGGCACGGCGATGGACTTTGCGCTGCATCTGATCGAGCTTCTACTGGGTGCCGATCGTCGTGGCGCGGTCGAGGCGAAGCTGATGCGACCCGGCTGATTGAGTCCGGCTGATGGATGCGCCCTCTCCCGCTCTGGGGCAGTTCGCGGGCCTGTTCGCGCTGGCGGCCCTGAGCCTCAGTGCCTTTGCGGTCAGCGCGCTGCTGACGGCGCTGCTTGCGCAGGGACGCCTCGCGATCTTCCAGGTGCTCGATCATCCCAACGAGCGCTCGCTGCACGCGCACCCGGTTCCACGCACCGGCGGTATCGCCCTGCTCGCTGGGCTGGGGGCTGGCCTCCTGGCCGGCTGGGCCGTTGGTCTCGCTACTGGGCTTTGGTCGAGCAGGCTGAGCCCAGTGACCAGCGCCGAGGCGCGTGCTAGCGCGGCGTTGCTGCCCTGGCTGGGCAGTGCCCTCCTGTTGGTGGCCGGGGTCTCGTTCTGGGATGATCGCGTCGACCTCTCGCGACGGTTGCGGCTACTGGTCCATCTGATGGCCGCACTGCTGCTGTGGTGGGGTGGGTTGCGTTGGGATCACCTCGGGCTGCCTGGGCCCCTGATCCCATTGCCGTTGCTGCTCGCGCTGCCGCTGACCCTCCTCTACAGTATCTGGATGCTCAACCTCTATAACTTCATGGACGGCATGGACGGCTTGGCCGGCGGCATGGCCAGCATCGGCTTCGGCACCTTGGCCCTGCTCGGCTACACTGCCGGCGACCTCCCCTATAGCCTCTGCTGCGCTGCCGTGGCCGCCGCCGCAGCTGGCTTCCTCACCCGCAATCTGCCGCCAGCCCGGATCTTTCTCGGCGATATCGGCGCCTCGAGCCTCGGCCTACTCGCCGCCGGTCTCAGCCTCTGGGGTGCGAGCGTCGGCCTGTTTCCGCTCTGGATTAGTGGGTTGATCTTCTCGCCGTTCATCGTCGATGCCACTTGGACCCTGCTGCGTCGGGCCCGTCGGGGAGAGCGCCTCTGGGACGCGCATCGCTCACATCATTACCAACGCCTGGTCTTGGCTGGCTGGGGCCATCGCCGCACCCTCTACTGGGCACTGGCGCTGATGGCGGCGGCAGCCGCGAGCGCCCTAGCCGCCCCTCGCCTGACGACCAGCGAGCACTGGCAGCTCATCGCCGGTTGGGCACTGATCTTTGTGCTGATTCATCTGCGCGTCGGCCTCGCCGAGCGCATCGCTCGCGGCTAACCCAGGATGGTCACGCGCTGGTACGAGCGGCTGCGCTCCCGTTTCCTGGCCTTCCTGCACGATCTGCTCTGGGTGCCGATCGCCTGGATCGGCGCCTACTGGATGCGCTTCAACCTCGGCAATGTGCCAGCCGAGTTCTGGGGTGCGGCCTGGGAGCTCCTGCCGCTGGTGATGCTGATCTGTGCGCTGGTCTACTCCACCTTTGGGCTGTATCGGGGTGTGTGGCGCTTCGCCTCGCTGCCGGATCTGTCGCGCATCGCCCAAGCGGCGACCGTCAGCACGCTACTGGTCGTGCTGGCGCTCTTCGTCCTCAGCCGCAACGAGTTCCTGCCGCGCTCGGTGCCGCCCTTATTCCTGGTGTTTCAGTTGATTGGCCTGGCAGGGCCGCGGCTGCTCTACCGCCGCCTCAAGGACCACAGTCTTGGTCTGCACCCCGGCGAGCGCGTCTTGGTGGTCGGCGCTGATCGGGCCGGTGAGATGCTGGTCCGAGACATGCTTCGCGACCGCAGCCGCCAATACAACCCAGTCGCCTTCGTCGATGACAAGCTGCGCCGTCAAGGTGGCGATATCCACGGCGTGCCGGTCAAGGGCAGCTCGGCGCAGATCCCGACCTTAGTCGAGTCACTGGCCATCGACCTGATCATGCTCGCGGTACCCACCGCCTCCGATGCCGAGATGCAGCGGCTGGTCGAGCTCTGCGAGCGCACCGGAAAGCCGTTCCGAACCGTGCCTCAGCTCAAGTCGGTGTTGGCCGGGGACATCACCATCAACCAGCTGCGGCCGGTGTCGATCGCGGATCTGCTCGGGCGCAACCCGGTTCAGCTCGACTGGGCGGCGATCCGCGCTGGCCTCACCGACCGCGTGATCCTGGTCACCGGCGCCGGCGGCTCGATCGGCTCCGAGCTGTGTCGCCAAATCGTCGCCGCGCGGCCGAGCCGACTGGTGCTGGCCGATAACAGCGAGCTGAACCTCTATCGGCTCGACCTCGAACTCGCGGCCCGAGCGGATGCCCCTGACTTCAGCGTCCATCTGGCCGATGTGACCGATCAAGTGGCGATGCAACAGCTGTTCGAGCGCGAGCGTCCACAGACCGTCTTCCATGCCGCCGCCTACAAACACGTGCCGATGCTCGAGGCCCAGATCCGCGCCGCGGTGCGCAACAACCTGCTCGGTACCGAGATCGTCGCCGACTGCGCCGACCGCCACGGCTGCGAGCGTTTCGTGCTGATCTCGACCGATAAGGCGGTGAACCCGGCCAACGTCATGGGCGCCACCAAGCGCGCCGCCGAGGTCATCTGCCAGGCCCGCGCCCAGCGCTCGAGCACGCGCTTCATCACCCTGCGCTTCGGCAACGTGCTCGACTCCGCCGGCAGCGTCGTGCCGCGCTTCCGCGCCCAGATCGAGCAAGGCGGCCCGGTCACCGTGACCCATCCCGAGATCGAGCGCTTCTTCATGACCATCCCCGAGGCCTGCCAGCTGATCATGCAGGCCGCGCTCATCGGCACCGGCGGCGAGATCTTCGTCCTCGACATGGGCGAGCCGGTCAAGATCCGCTACCTGGCCGAGCAGATGATTCGGCTCGCCGGGCGTGAACCGGAGCGGGAGATTCGCATTGAATACACCGGGCTGCGCCCCGGCGAGAAGCTCTACGAGGAACTGTTCTACGAGCGCGAGGATCTGATCGAGACCAAGCACGCAAAGATCCATGCCGCACGGCGCGCGCAGGTTGTGCCTGATGAGGTTAGTACTGCCCTAGACCAAGCGCGGGCAGCGGTCGAGCAGGCGGATACGCTGGGACTTGTGCAGGCCCTCCGCGCGCTGGTGCCAGAATGGCAAGCCCAATCGGAATGCCAAGCCCAGCCAGATTAGAGTGCAAAGGCCGCGTCGGCTAGGCGTTCAGCTTGCGGATGGGGTCATGGGGTCGGGTCAATCCAGCACCCCAGGCTGGCTGAGCAGGCGCTTCAGTTCTGGCTTATGCTGCACCGGACGATCCAAGGCCTCGTGAAAGGCCTGCCATTGCTCCTCATCAAGGACGAAACGATGCCGTGCGGCGAGTGCTTGATTGGCGGCAGTGATGCCTGCGTCTAGCAGGAACTCGCTGACACTCTTATGATCGGTTCGCGCCGCTTCCTGCAACAACTGTTTCACAGCGCCACTGGTCCGCACATCGATGCGCTGTTTTTTTGCAAGACCAACCTGAGTCATGACAATCACCGCATTATTCTCAACAACGTCATCCTTGCAGAGTAGTGTACGGACGATATCAGGACAAGAATTGAGTCTGGACCCGACCATCGATGCTGACCCAACACCAGAACTAATTCCTAACCTAATACCTGACCCAACCCCCGAACAAGCGCTGATCAGCGCCCTACAGCGGCGTGGCAAATGCACGCCGGGCGATCTGGCGCGTGCGCGCAAGCTCACCGAAGACAGTGGTGATCCTCTGCGTTTGATGCTGGTGCGCCTCGGGCTGGTCTCGGAGCGCGACATGGCCGCCGCCTCCGCCGAGGTGCTGGGCTTGGAGCTGATCACCGCCGAGCAGTACCCAGACGAGCCGATCGCCGAGGAACAGCTCAGTCTGCGCTTCCTGAAGGACGCCCGGATCATGCCGCTGTCCGCGACCGAACAGGAGATCACCCTCGCCGTTGCCGACCCGCTGGATGACTTCATCCCCAAGGCTGTCCACATGGCAACATGCAAGCATGTCAACTTGCAGGTTGGGCTGCCGACCGAGATCCAGGCCGCGCTCGAGCGCGTCTACGAGCAACCGGCAAACGATGACGAAGAGGCCGAAGTCCAGGCCGAGCTTGGCAACTTCAGCGAGGAGGATATCGAGCATCTGCGCGATCTGGCCAGTGAGGCGCCGGTCATCCGGCTGGTCAATCAGATCCTGCAGCGCGCCGTCGAATCCCGCGCCTCCGACGTCCACATCGAGCCCTTCGCCGACCAGCTCAAGGTCCGCTACCGCGTCGACGGCATCCTCAAGGAAGGCGAGTCACCGCCGGTCAGCTCCACCGCCGCGGTGATCTCGCGCATCAAGATCATGGCCAAGCTCAACATTGCCGAGCGCCGACTGCCGCAGGACGGTCGCATCCCGCAGCGCATCCAGGGCAAGGAGCTGGATCTGCGCGTCTCCACCGTGCCGACCATGTTCGGCGAGAGCGTGGTCATGCGTCTGCTCGACAAGGAAAGCGTCAGCTTCGACTTCGATGCGCTCGGTTTCGACGGTCCGCCGCGCGATCGGCTGATCAAGGTCTTGGAGCAGCCCTACGGCATCTTCCTCGTCACTGGTCCCACCGGTAGCGGCAAGAGCACCACGCTCTATACCGCGCTGAGCCGGCTCAACACCGAACAGAACAAGATCCTGACCGTCGAAGACCCAGTCGAGTACCAGGTCGCCGGCATCAACCAGATCCCGGTCAAGTCGTCGATCGGCATGACCTTCGCCGGCGCGCTGCGCGCCATCGTCCGGCAAGATCCGGACATCATCATGGTCGGCGAGATGCGCGATCTCGAAACCGCGCGTATTGCCGTACAATCAGCCCTGACGGGCCACGTCGTGCTCTCGACCCTGCACACCAACGATGCCGCCAGCGGCGTCACCCGCCTGCTCGACATGGGCGTCGAGGACTATCTGCTCACCAGTACCATTAACGGCATCCTCGCCCAGCGGCTGGTGCGTCGGCTTTGCCCGCACTGTCGCCAGCCCTATCAGCCGCTGCCGGAACTGGCGGCGAAGATCCGCGACGCCGGGCTGATGCCTGACCAGGGCGCTGCGTCAACAACCGCAACGGGTCAGGTGCCGGGTGGCTCGATACCAACGCAGGTTCATGGGGTCGATGCCTCCGACAACGGCAAAGCGCCTGCCGCCGCGATGACCAAAGACTACCGGGCCGACAGCCACGGAGAACCAGCGCTCCAACTCTACCGCGCCGGCGGCTGCAAGGCCTGCAACCACAGCGGCTATCGCGGCCGGTTGGTCATCGCCGAGGTGTTGCTGATGAGCGATCGTATCCGCCAGGCCGTGCTCGGACACGCCACCGCCGGCGAGATCCATCGCATCGCCGTCGAGGAAGGCATGGCGACCATGTACCGCGACGGACTGCGCAAGGCGATCGATGGTCGCACGACCATTGAGGAGGTGATCCGTGTCGCGGAGGACAAGTGAGCCCGGGCTGGCGGGCCTGTGCTCGGGCTATCCATCCCCTTCTCGATGGCGAGGTTTTTCGCTCAAGACGCGTCACTCCACCCCTAGCGCGCTAGTCTTGATCGCGAAGTTTCGCCAGTTCCGCGAGCAGTCGGGCATTGTTGGCACGCTCGCGTTCAAGGAGTTGTTCGGCGCTGCTGGCGCGCTGTTCAGCGCTGCTGGCGCGCTGCTCGGCCTGCGCGCGCGCCTGCCGATCGCGCTGCCAGCTCGGCAATACAAAGGGCGCGTAGACCGGGTCTTCGATCATCGTCTCCAGACTCGGCTGGCGGGTCAGATCCTCTAGGCGAAAACGAAACCCCGGCACCACCGTCGAGCGCAGGATGCCATCCGGACAGGGGATGGGTTCATACAGCCCCAAGGCATTGCGCCGGTAGAACAACTGCCAGCGCGGGTTATGGTGAATGATGTAGTACTCGGGTATGCCGGCAGCTTGATATTCCTCGCGTTTCTGCTCGGTATCGCGGCGGATCTCAGCCGGGGTGCTATCCGACAGCGCCTCGACGCAGAGATCGAAGATGCCGCGATAAGAACGGTCGTGTTCCCGCAGCGGCTGGGCATTGCTGTCGAGCACCAGACCGAGGTCGGGCTTGCGAATGACGACCTTGTTCGACAGGCTCAGGCGACAGCCGAACTCCAAGCAGGTCAGGCGGGCGTTGTGCTGGGTGTCAAGATACAGCCGCAAGAGGCCGAGTAGCCATTGGTAGATCCAGGCGGTTAGGGCATCGGACACCGGCTTGACCTCCAAGAGACCGTTGTTCCATTCGTAGCCGTTGTCGTGCTCATAGTAGTGAGCCCAGTAGTCGGCCTCACTGACCGGAGTGCCTTCCGGCGGACCCTGATCGCCATCCCAGGGTGCGTCGGGTGGCGGGCGGTGTAAGGCGAAGGCGGGGGACGACATGATTGGACTCCTGCGCAAACGGGCCTGTGTTGCAGTCTAACCAGGCTCCAGGGGCGCGACAAGGCGCGCTGTTCGTCATCACAGGTCGAAGCAACCTATAATCGAAGCCATGCCACGCTACTACTACAAAGCCGTTAGGCTCGATGGCGAAGAGGTCGAGGGCGAGCACGAAGCCGCCGATGAAGGGGCTCTGATCGCGCGCCTGCAAGCCGAAGGGCTGCTGCCGCTCAAGACCCGCTCGGCCGGCGGGCTCACGGCCCAGCTCGCGCGCCGGCGACAGCACAGCCTGCAGGCCAAGGACATCGAAGGCCTAACACGTCAGCTCGCGACCCTGCTCGAATCGGGACTCACGCTGGATCGCTCGCTCAGCGTCCTCACCCAGCTCACACCCGAAGAGCATGTCACCCGGGTGCTGAGTGATCTGCAGGAGCGGGTGCGCGGCGGCGCCACCTTCTCCACTGCGCTCGAGGCGCAGGGCGGCCAATTCCCCAAGCTCTACATCAACATGATCCGGGCCGGCGAGGCCAGTGGCGCCTTGGACCAAGTACTGCTGCGGCTGGCCGACTACCTCGAGCGCAGCGCCGAGCTGCGCGGCACCGTGACTTCGGCGTTGGTCTACCCGATGATCCTGCTCGTCATCGCCGGGCTCTCGGTGATCATGCTGCTGGTCTTCGTGGTGCCGCAGTTCACCGTCCTGTTCGAGGATATGGGCGCCGCGCTGCCAACGCCCACGCGGATCGTCGTCGGTGCCGGCGACCTGTTCCGCGACTACTGGTGGGCGCTGCTGGTCATGGTGGCCCTCATCGCAGTGATCCTAGAACGCTGGCTGCAGAACCCAGACAATCGACGCGCCTTTGACTACCGCGTCATGCGCCTGCCACTGTTCGGTGACCTGATCTGGAAGATGGAGACCGCGCGCCTCTGCCACACGCTGAGCACCCTTCTCAAGAACGGCCTGCCACTGCTCAGCGGTCTCAACCTGGCCAAAGAGGTGGTCAACAATCGCAAGATCGGCGATGGGCTCGACGAGGCCGCCGAAGACCTCAAGCATGGCCGTGGACTCGCAGAGCCCCTGACCAGCCGCGCCGTGCTGCCGCAGCTCGCCCTGCAGATGATCCGCGTCGGTGAGGAATCCGGTACCCTAGACGCCATGCTCGCCAAGGTCGCCGACATCTTCGACCGCGAGACCCGCACCAGCGTGCAACGCATGCTCACCCTGCTCGAACCGGCCCTGATCATCGGCCTCGGCGTCATCGTCGCTGGTATCATCATCTCCATCCTGATGGCGATCCTCGGCGCCAATGAGCTGGTGTTTTAGTGAGATTTTGTCAGACCAGGCAATGAGAGGCATTCTACATTGATGGAAGCTGTCGCCCTATCTCGCCCGGAAAAGCCGCTAACTCGGCAGATTCTTGACCGCCAGCGTCACCGGCTCTGTCGCGCCGATTATCACCGGATGGCTGAAGCGGGCATCTTTTCTGAAGACGATCATATTGAACTGATCGCTGGGGAACTGGTCGATATGCCGCCCATTGGCGATGAGCACGCGGGGTTGACGACCCAACTCAATCATCTTGTCCATCGCAGTGGAGTCCAGGATGCGCTTGTGTCGGTGCAAAGCCCGCTGGTCTTGGATGACCACAGCGAGCCCGAGCCGGATCTGATGCTGCTGCGTTTCCGCGCCGACTATTACAAGCACGCCAAACCGCGCGCCGAGGATGTGCTGCTGTTGATCGAGGTCGCGGATTCTTCGTTGAGTTACGACCGCTCGGTTAAGCGACCACTCTATGCCCAGCATGGCATCGCGGAAGTCTGGATTGTGAATCTTCAAGATCGCGTGGTGGAGGTCAATCGCGATCCAGATGGGCAGGATTATCGGGACACCTGGGTGGCGCGCGCCGGGGATCTGTTACAGTCGCAACAGGTGCCGGATTGGACCCTTTGTGTCTCCGAGTTGCTCGGCTAGGAGGCCGTCTGCCGCGGCTTTATACCCGCTGGATCATCCATCGACTGACCGCCAATGAGCCGGTGTTCTAACGATCTCAGGAGCAGAAAATGACCGATAACATCGACAATCTCGTGCTTGAGCACTTGCGGGTCATTCGCGGCGATCTCAGCGATGTCAAAGAGCATTTAGATCGCATGGATGTGCGACTTTCGGCCATCGAGCAAACCATCGGCAGTCTCTATGCGCTGTCAGCGAGCGATCGTGAAACGCTATAGAGCATTATCAAGCGAGTCGAACGCATTGAACGGCGGCTTGAGCTGTCTGAGGTCTAGCCGTTGCCTCTTTAAATCCAGCATTCTCTTAATCGATCCATGAACATAGCTCTGATGCTCACAAAACAACGCTCAAACCCCCAACGAAAAAGCCGTGGCTTCACCCTCGTCGAGCTCTTGGTGGTGCTCGCCATCCTCGGCCTGCTCGCCGGCCTTGTCGGCCCGCAGGTAATGAAATTCCTCGGCAGCTCCAAGACCAAGACCGCTGCGCTGCAGATCGCAGACCTCGGCGCCACGCTCGATCTCTATCGGCTCGAGGTTGGCCGTTACCCTAGCACCAACGAAGGACTTGAGGCCTTGGTCGCTGATCCGGGCAACACCCCGAACTGGAATGGCCCCTACCTAAAGAAATCCCAGGTGCCGAAAGACCCCTGGGGTAACGACTATCAGTACCGCTCGCCGGGTCAAAACGGCCCTTATGACATCTGGTCGCTGGGTGCCGATGGCCAAGAAGGTGGCGAGGGCGAGAACCAGGACATCAAGAGCTGGGAAAGCGTCTAACGCGCATGGTGCGGCGCGACCCCGGCCGATGAATCGCGTGAAATCCACATTAGGTTTATGCAACCCAAGGAGTCTGCGGGGCTGGAACATCTGTTCGCTGGCAGGCCCTAATGAGGCTCGAGCAGGATTCGCATGAACCTCGAACAAGCCCCGGATGAAACTCAGACCCAATCAAGTGGTGGCTCATGACCGACAGCCCGTCGCTACTGGTCTCACAGTCAGCGCGGGCTTCACCCTGGTCGAACTGATCGTCGTGCTTGCAATCGGCGGTCTCCTGCTCACACTCACGCCGCCGCTGATCACCGCGGCCTTGCCGGGCGTTGAGCTCAAGGCTGGCGCTCGGCGTGTTGCCGGCGCACTGCGGCAAACCCGTGAGATTGCAATCGCAAATGGCACTGAGGCGATCTGGCTCATCGATACCGAGACCGGCCGCTACCAGATCGAAGGACGCTCAAAGCAAGGCGCGTTGCCTGATGGCCTCACAATCGAACTGGTCGCGGCTCGGGATGAACTGCTTGATGAGCGGACCGGCGGCATCCGCTTCTTCCCCGATGGCAGCTCAACCGGCGGCCGCTTGATCCTCAAGCGTGGTGAGCGTGGTTATCAGGTCGGGGTCAACTGGCTTACGGGGCGTATCCTGGTCGCCGACTGGGAGGCGGACTGAATCTGCAGACTCAAGTGGAGCATCATGCACCGGCAACAAGGCTTTTCACTGCTCGAGGTCTTGGTCGCCTTCGCGATCCTGGCCCTGAGCATGGGCGTGTTGCTGCAGATCTTCTCCAAGGCCCTAACGACAACGGCAATCAGTGAAACCTACAGCCGAGCCGTCGCGCTGGCCGAGGCCAAGCTCAATGCGGTGGGCACCGACGTGCCATTAGAAGAAGGCGTGCATAGCGGCGATCCGGAAGACGGCATGGACTGGATCATCTCCATCGAGCCCTATGAGTTGCAGGGTTGGCTTGCCGAAAATCCACCGCTGCAGCCCTATCGGATCACAGCGGTTGCATCCTGGCCAAGCGCTCGCGGCACCCGGCGCGTCGTCCTGCGCAGCATTCGCCTCGGTGAGCTCCCCTAATGCAGATCAAGCTTTCGCTCAGGCCCAGGCCCAGGCCCAGGCTCGGGCTCGGGCTCGGGATCAGGGCAAGGCTCGGGTCTCGACTGCAGTTCTGGCCACAGCTCCAGCTCCGGAGACGGCGGAAACGAAAGCTCCAGTTACAACCGCAAAGACAGCGACAACCTGGCTTTACCCTCGTCGAGCTGCTGATCGCGCTATCACTGATCGGCATCATCACGCTGCTATTGTTTTCTGGGCTTCGGCTCGGCTCGCGAAGCTGGGAAGCGGTTGACAAGGTCTCGGAGCGCGTTGCGGATCTGCGCATCGCGCGCAATTTCGTCGAGCGCGCGTTAAGACAGACGCGCGCGACCAACCTGGTTGTCGATGGCATCGAGAGGCCGGTGTTTGCGGGCGATGCCGAAGCGGTGGAATGGGTCGCGCCGCTGTCTGCCCATGCCGGCATCCCTGGGCTGTATATCCTGCGACTCAGCCTTGAGGAGGCTGGCGACGCTCCTCGCTTAGTGCTGACCCGCTGGCTGCTGCATCCCGAGATCCTGGAGGGGACCGGGGAGAGTCCCGCTTGGGAGCCTTTGATGGATCAGTTGAGCGCGACTGGCGATCCAGGTCCATTCGACCTCGACCTGGCCGCGGGTGCCTACGGGCGAACGGTCTTGCTGCCAGAGGTCGAGCACTTTGAGCTGGCCTATTTTGGCCAGCCGTCCGGCGACTTCGAGCCCGAATGGACGCCAGAATGGGTCGAGCAACGCGAGCTGCCCAGGGCCATCCGCTTGCACTTGACGACGCCAGACCAGACCTGGCCGACGACATTGATCAGACTACCAGGCGCTGAGGTGATCCGTGAGCAGGGACTCTAGTCGACGCTGGCCAATCCAGCGCTGCGGTACGCGCTTGCGAGGCAGTGCGGGTTTGCGAAATCCTGCGCGCTTGCGAGGCGGTACCTGCTTGCGAAACCCTGTGCGCTTACGAAATCCTGCGCGTCTGCAAGGCATTGCGCTCGTATTGGTGATGTGGGTGCTATCGTTGCTCACCGTGATGGCGCTCGCGCTCACCCAGATCCAGCGCACCGAGGGCGCGCTGACGGCCAACCAGCTCGAGGCCGCTCGTTTCCGAGCGCGGGCGACGGCGGCCCTGAACCTGGTCGCGCTCAATCTGATGACGACCCCGGCCGTGACCTTTGAAGCGGATGCCATCGTCTTGATGCCGGACGGCCAGCCGCAAGACTTCATGTTGGATGACCACCGCTTGTTATTGAAGCTCTCCAACGAAACCTCGAAATTTGATCTCAACGCCATTTCCCGCAACCAACTGATCACCTTGATCGAATACGCACAGGGCGCTGAAGACCAAGATGAACTGGTGCAGGCGCAGATCGCAGACGCCATTCTCGACTGGCGGGATGCGGATAACCTCAGCCTCCTGAATGGCGCCGAAGATGACGACTATCGGGCCGCCGGGCGTTCGTTTGGTGCCGCGGATCGACCCTTCCAGACTGTGGAAGAACTGCGGCAGGTGCTTGGTCTGTCGCCCGCACTCTATGCCAAACTGGCCCCTTATCTCAGGGTTGAGAGCGCGAGCGCAGGCCGCTACGACGCGTTTTCCGCGGGGCGTTCTAGCCCGGGTGGTGGCGGTGCGGTGATCAACGAGACCTTTGCCGCAGCGCCGGTGCTGGCGGCACTGCATGGATACGCGTTCGAGGAGGCTGAACGCATCGTCGAGCAGCGCTCGCAAGGTCTCTTCGCCGATGCAGAAGACCCACAGCCAGTCTCGTTCGACCGGGGTGGACCCCTCTATCATCTGCGCATCACCGAACCGTCCCGCAGTGAACGCGGTCGAAGCATGGAGGCACTGATCCGCGTTGACTCAGGCCTGGAGGTTGTCTGGCAACAGTTTGGCAGCGCCTCAGTCGACGTCGATGTCAGCACCACCGCTAACGATGCGCTCAATGTACGCTGAGCCCGATCAACCACGCCTAGAGGCGGCTGCTCGATAGCAACCTGTTACCCTGATATTGCAGCCATGGCTATTGCAGACGCACTCACCGGCATTAGATCGTCCTTGTTGACCTCGGCGAGGTTTGATGCGCGCTTAGAGCACTGGCGTTTACAGTTTCTCTCCTGCTTACCGCGCCGTCTGAGCCTGTGGCTCGCCGCTCGACATCCGGACCTCGTGGTGGTCATCCAGGGCGAGGATGCGCAGATTTTTCGTGACGTCATGGGCGAGCGGCAGTTGCTGGAAAGGCTCAGCCTCCAGCCAGCCTCGCTGCCAGCAGTCGAACAGCGCATGGAGAGTAAAGAATCCTGGCGGCAGCGGATGCTTGAGCTGCCCGCGGAGATCCTGCTCAGCCGGCGCTTGGTGCTGCCCGCTAAGGTGCGCGATCACCTCCATCAAGTCATCACCTATGAGCTGGATCGACTGACACCCTTCAGCGCGAGCGAAGTCTACTTCGACGCTCGCGTGGTCGCGACCATGGGCCACGGCAGTAAGATCGAGGTCGAGCTTGCGCTCTGCCCACGCGAGCCGGTTGATGCCTGGCTCAAGCGCCTGCACGCTCAGGGGCTACCGATCTCAAAACTCACCTGGCCCGGTGCTTGGTTGCAGGCCAACTTGCTACCGGCCAGTGCGCGCCCGCGGCGATGGCGATGGTCGTCCCTGATCCTTGGGCTGCTGATACTCCTGATTCTGGCGTTACTTGCCGCAATCTTGGTGACGCCGCTCTGGCAGAAGGGCAAGTATCAGGATCAAGTGATCCGTGAATTGCGAGCGGTCAGCCTGCAGGCGCAGGAGGTCGAGACGGTTCGCGAGGCGCTCGAACGCGCCAGACACGGCAGTGTCGCCGTCATCGAGCGTAAGCGCGAGCACCCACGGATGACCGATCTGCTGCTCGAGCTCACCCAGCTCCTGCCCGATGGCACCTGGGTGCAAACCCTCAACTATCGCGATGGTGAGGTTGACATCCGAGGCGAGTCAACCCAGGCAACTGCCCTGATCGGGATTTTGGAACGTGGACCGGGCATCAGCAACGTCAGCTTTCGGTCTCCGGTGATGCAGGTCGCCACGAGCGGCAGTGATCGTTTTCACGTCGCTTTTACCTATCAAGGAGAGGTGCACGCGAATCCAGCAGACAGGCAAGCAAAGGATCAGCCGAGGGATCAGCAATGAGCATCACCTGGAGTCCGCGCAGCACCTGCAATCTGCTGCTGGTGATGATGCTTCTGCTCCCGATCAGCCTTGTGCTGATGATCGGACTCGGCTGGTTCTCCAAGCTGCAGACCGTCGACGACAACATTGAGCGGGATCTCATCAGGCTGCAACGCTATCGTGGTATTGCCGCGAGCCTACCCGCCCTGCGCCAAGCGCTCGATGCAGAGCAGTCGAACGATGCGTTCAAGGCCTTCTACTTTGACGCCGATACGCCAGGGCTGGCGGGCGCGCAGCTACAAACGCAGGTGCAAGAGATGGTTCGTACGGCCGGTGCAAGGCCCATCAGCACCCAGATTCTGCCGACCAGCGATGAGGATGATCCGCCGAAAGTCAGTGTGCGCATCCAGCTTCAAGGCACCACCGACCAACTCCTGGATCTTCTCTATCGGGTCGAATCTGCGCGGCCTTTCCTGCTCGTTGATCAGCTGTCGATCCGCTCGCAAGCGCGTTCGACCGCAGGGGGACCACAGAGAGTCGCACGGGGTCCTCGGATACCCGATAATCAAGAGCAGTTGACCGTCAGGCTTGATATCTTCGGCTATTTTTTGCGGCCTACCGGATGAAATTAGTGTTGCTCGGGATCGCTGGCTTGTTGGCGCTGAGCCTAGGGCTCCAGTGGTGGGACTGGCGCGAACCGCTTCCCCCATCGCCCGAGGCCAGTGTGCAACTGGATCAAATCAGCGCGCCGACGACTCCACAACTGAGTTCGGAGCTGTCGCTGCTCAGGTCCGAAGAAGACTACATCGCGGTGGTGGAGCGCCCCTTGTTCCTGCCCGATCGACGCCCGCTGCCAGCAGAGGCGGTCGATGTAGAGGTGCCAGATCTGCAGGCTGAGATTGCCGACCTCGCGATGCTCGATGTCAGTGCCACCCTCATCCTATCCCCTACCGAGGCTTCCGTCTGGTTGCGTGACCCTCAGCAGCCCGGTCTCATTCGGCTCCGTCTTGGAGAGGAGTATCAAGGCTGGTTGGTTGCTCAGATCAATGCGGACCACATCCTTCTCGAACGACAAGGCGCAACAGAAACGCTACAATTACTCGACTTCTCCGCGCCTCCCGTACCCGTTCGCGGGCCGCGTCGGCCAGTACCCTCAACCACGACGGCTGGTGGTCAAGCACCACGAAGTCCATCTCGGCGCAACTGACGGCGCCTTGTTCTTCTCCACCGGGTTCGCGATGAGCCTTGATCGAGTGCTTATGTTGATCTCTTGCCCTGAGCGAATAGGCGTTTGGCGCCCTGCGCGGCTAGGCTCGCTGTTGATCCTAGTCGCCAGCCTGCCGCTGCTCCTGGGCTGCCAATCCTTGGTTTGGGACCCGACAGAGAACATCTCGAGCACCGAGGGCCACACCAACGTCGACGCCCGTGCAACCGAAGACCGCGGCCCGGTTCGCGTCGGCGGCGGTATTGCGCTCGGCGACGAGGCGCCAGCCCGCCTTCAAGACGCCATTCAGGCAGGGACAGGGACCTTCGTGAGGCCGGTCGCAGCGCCCCGCACGCCCGGTCAGGAGATCGATGGACCGGATGTCTCCCTGAACTTCGATAACACCGACATCCGAGAGGTCGTCAAGATCATCCTCGGCGATGTGCTCGAGGTCAGCTACAGCCTAGACCCCGCCGTGCAAGGGACGGCCTCCTTGACCACGGCTCGACCGCTCAGCCGCGATTTGCTGCTGCCGACACTCGAGACGCTGCTGCGGATGAACAACGCCGCCCTCGTCGATCGGAATGGTCGTTTTGAAGTGGTGCCGGTCAATAACGCGGTCCGTGGGCGCGTCGTCCCGCAGCTCGGCAGCTCCTCGCGCGCGCTGCCCGAAGGCTATAGCGTTCAGGTGGTCCCGCTGCAATTCGTTGGCGCGGCGGAAATGACCAACATCCTTGAGCCACTGGCGCCTGAAGGCAGCATCGTGCGCATCGATACATTGAGAAACCTGATCGTGCTGGCGGGTAGTGGGCCAGACATGTCGAGCATGCTCGACACCATCCAGATGTTCGATGTCGATTGGATGGCCGGCCTCTCGGTCGGCTTCTTCACTCTGGAATACGCGAAGGTGAACGATGTCGTCACCCAGCTTGAAACCCTGCTGGCGGACGAGTCCGTGAACTCGGCGCAGGGGCTGTTTCGCTTTCTGCCCATTGACAGCGCGAATGCACTGATCGTCGTCTCGCCCCAGCAGCAGTATCTGGCGCGCATCGAAGACTGGATCGCCCGACTGGACCTGGCGGAAGCCTCAGGGACCTCTGCCCAGCGACTCTATGTGTACCGGGTGCGTTATGGCAATGCGGAGAATCTCGCCGATATTCTGACCACCCTCTTCTCAGAGGGGTCGGGGGGCTCCAGCAGCCAGCGCAGCATCGGCGGTATTGCGCCGGGACGGGATCAAGCGTCGATTGGCGGCGATGGCGGCAGCGGCGGCACAGGGGCGGCGTCGCGCAGCGCGCGAGCAAGCGCGAGCTCGAGCACAGTGACCCTCTCTTCCGATGTGAACATTGTTGCCGACGTGGTGAACAACTCACTGCTGGTGCGCTCCAGCCCACGCGACTACAAAAAGATTCTCGATGCCCTGAAACAGCTGGATATCGTCCCGCTACAAGTCCTGGTCGAAGCCACGATCGTCGAGATTCAGCTCACCGGGAGCCTCAAGTATGGCGTGCAATGGCGGTTCAAAGGCCCTGCCGTTGAAGGCTATCAGAGCCGCTCATCCCTGACGCAGGGACAGACAGAGTTTCCAGTGCCGGCCTTTCCTGGATTCAACTGGTCCGTGGTGCTGAAGCCAAGCACCATCAAGGCCACCTTATCGGCATTGGCCGAGGATAACCTGGTCAATGTGCTTTCCTCGCCATCCGTGATGGTGATGGACAACCAAGAAGCGAGGATGCAGGTGGGCGACGAGGTGCCGATCCCGACCGTGCAGCAACAGGGCACCGCGGTCACCGACCGCATCGTCAACCAGATCGAATACAAAAAGACCGGCGTCTTGCTGTCGGTCACCCCGCGTGTCACCCCTGGCGGTCTCGTTCAGCTCGAGATCGAACAAGAGGTCAGCTCCGTCATCCGTGACGATGCCTCCGTCGCCACCAACAATGCGCCATCGTTCCGCACCCGCAATATCACCAGCAACGTCGCCGTTCGCTCCGGTCAGGCCGTGGTGCTCGGGGGCTTGATCCAAGACGAGAGCTCCGGCGGCAAGTCTGGCATTCCCGGCTTTTACCGCGCGCCGATCTTTGGTGCATTGTTCGGTCAAACTAGCCGCGACTCAAGGCGCACCGAGCTCGTCGTGATCCTCACTCCCCGCGTCATCACTTCCGATGCCGATATCGACTCGGTGACCAAAGATTTCCGCCGCAAGGTCCGCAATCTTGATCCGCGACTCTAAGCCTTTGCCGCCCGAGGCGAATACGGCGGTATGCAGCGATCACGCGGCGGTTGCGCGCGAGGTCTTCCGCATCGAGGCCGAGGCTATCGCCGCGCTTGAGGCGAATCTCGATGGCCGTTTCAACAAGGCCGTTGAGGCTATGCTGGCCACAGCTGGCCGCGTCATCGTCTGTGGCATGGGCAAATCCGGCATCATCGGCAAGAAGATCGCCTCCACCCTGGCCAGCACCGGCACCCCCTCGTTCTTCATGCACCCTGGCGAGGCCTTTCATGGTGATCTCGGCATGGTGACCGCTGAGGATCTCTTCGTCGCCATCTCCAATTCAGGAGAAACCGAGGAACTGGTCAAGCTGCTGCCATTCTTGCGCGAGAACGACAACACTGTCATTGCGCTCACAGGCAATCCAGATTCGACACTGGCCAAGCACAGCAACCTGCATCTGCTAGTTCGCGTCGAGCGCGAAGCCTGCCCACTGCAACTCGCGCCAACCGCGTCCACGACGGCAACCTTGGCGATGGGTGATGCCCTTGCCGTCGCCTTGATGAAGGCGCGGGATTTCCAGGCACATCATTTTGCCCGTTTCCATCCTGGTGGTAGTCTTGGCCGCCGGTTATTGCAACGCGTGCGGGATGAGATGCGCTGTGACAATCTGCCCTTTATCAGCCCGGAGGCAAGTGCGGATCAGGTGCTCGCCACAGTTACCGACAGCGGCCTTGGTGTCGCACTGGTGAGCCAAAAGGATGGCCAAGTCGTTGGCGTCGTCACCGACGGCGACCTACGCCGTGCGGTTCAGAAGCACCGTCAGGCTTTCTTCAGCCGCACTGCTGCGGACCTGATGACGATCAATCCCGTCACCATAAGAGTCGATAGCAACATGCACATGGCTATCGAGTTGATGGCTGAGCATCAGATAACACTGCTTGTCGTTGTTGACGGTGAGCGAGTGGTCGGTGTCGTACAAAAATAAGGCTTATGGAACCGATCGTTGATGTCATCATCCCGGTCTACCGGGGGGCTGAGGAAACCCGCGCCTGCATCGAATCAGTGTTGCGCTGCCCACAACGCACGCCGCATCAGGTCATCGTCATCGATGATGCATCCCCGGACGCCGAGCTGCGAGAATATCTTGACACCCTAGTCGATGATTCCCGCATCGAACTGATTCGCCAGCCTGAGAATCAGGGCTTCGTGGCCACCGCCAACCTCGGCATCTGGCTTCACCCTGAACGTGATGTGGTCTTGCTGAACAGCGACACCGAGGTCGCCAATGATTGGCTCGATCGATTGCATGCCTGCGCCACCACCGACTACCGCATCGCCACCGTCACGCCTTTCTCCAACAATGCGACCCTTTGCAGCTATCCGCGCATTGGCGAGGAAAATGCGCTGCCGTCTGATCTAGACACCGCAGCCTTGGACGACCTGTTCCGTCGCCATAATGCCGGCGACATCGTCGATTTGCCCACTGGCGTCGGTTTCTGTCTCTACATGACTCGCGCTGGCATCGAAGGGCTCGGGGGCTTCGATGAGGACAGCTTCGGCGCCGGTTACGGCGAAGAAGTTGACTACTGCATGCGCGGGCGCATCGCTGGATGGCGCAATTTGCTCTGCGCCGAAGTCTTTGTCCGGCATCATGGCGGCGTGTCGTTCCAAGAAACCAGTGCCGCCCGGCGAGAAGTGGCACAGCGCTTCATCGATAAACGTTTTCCGGACTATCCCCAGCTCGTCACCAATTTCTTTAACCGCGACCCGCCCCGCCCCTTCCGCCGCGCCGTGGATCTGGCTCGGCTCTGTGGTTCTGTCCGCCCGCGGCTGCTGTTCATCAGCCATAACTGGGGCGGAGGTGTCGATCACCATATTCAACAGCTTGCCACAGCGCTGGCCGATCAGGCTGAGGTCCTGTTACTGCAGCCGCAGCGCGGGGATATGGCGGTACTGCGCTGGCTGCGCAGCGGCGAAGAACTGGCCATGTATTTGCCGCTGCGGCCCGACACCGCCGATCCCTGGTTGGAACTGTTGTCTGGGCTCGGGCTAAGCCATCTACACTATCATCACGTCCAAGGCTTCCCGCCCTGGATACTCGAGCTTGCCGATGTGCTTGGGCTGCCCTACGACGTGACCCTGCACGACTATCTGCCAGTCTGTCCTCAACTGCACTTCGTCCAGGCCTCGGGTGCTTATTGCGGCGAGCCGACCAACCCGGCGGTTTGTCAGCGCTGCCTCGCCGAACGTCCGCACCACTGGGGTCTCGATATCGGCGAATGGCGCCATCGGTTTCTCGATTGGCTCGCCAACGCCACTCGAGTGATTGCGCCATCCGCCGATGTCAGCGCTCGCATTAGCCGTTACCGGTCTGATCTAGCACTGGTCACTTGGCCGCATCCCGAGATCGACGACACAGGCTCCTATGCGCTAGTGCAGCGTAGCCTGAAGCGCCGCAAGGTACTGCTGCTCGGCAGCCTATCCGATGCCAAAGGCCTTGGCCTGGTCTCCTCAGCTGCGATCGAGGCCGCGCGGCAAGGCATGCTGTTGGATTTACGTGTCATTGGCTCGATACGCCGCAGGGTTCCCCTCTGGCCTGAAGCCAATCTGAGCGTTCATGGCGAATATGCCGAGGCGGACCTGCCCGCGATCCTTGAGCGCGAACGCCCGGATGCCTTCCTGTTCGCCTCCGTGATTCCGGAAACCTTCTCTTACACGCTGTCGCTGGCCATGCGCACCGGCCTGCCTATCCTGGCGCTTGATATCGGCGCCATCGGCGAGCGATTGCGCGACTATCCCGCAGCAAAGCTGTTGCCATCGACGATCGATGGGTTGGCAATGGCCGAAGAACTGGATCGCGTGCCGTGCGCCTATGCGCCCAGGATTGCCGATAAGCCGGCAATGGCCTCCAGCCCAGGCATGCCGGCGACCGAGTATATCCGTCGCTATCTAGCACCGATTTCGTCGATTGGAGCAGTGGGGCCAATCAAGCCAGCCGCAAGCCAGTTCTATCCGCAGCGCGGTAAAGCCGCCGAGGCTTCGCCGCCGGGGCCGCTACTTTATGAGCATGGCGTGATCTGTGGTATAGCTGAAGCGCGCGCGCAACTAGAGCGGCATCTAATCGAGTCAGAGCGGTGTCTGGTCGAGCAAGAGCGTTACCGAGGATATGTCCATGATCTCCAACAACAGCTGAAAGCACGCGACACCGAGGTCACTGAGCTGAAACACGGTCTAAGCAATTTTGACCGTGCTCATCGGCGCCATGTGCAGCACCTCGAGACCAAGGTGAAAGCGCTACAAGCACGCAACGATGAATTGCAGCAGAGCACCTTCTGGCGCATAACGGGTCCGCTGCGCTGGGCCGTGCAGCGTAGCCGTACCACGACCTCAACAGTCCGCTCGTTGCACAAACGACTGCCCCGTGGGCTGGCGCTGGCGCGCCGAGTGCTCGCGGAACAGGGTTGGCGCGGACTGGCTGCCGAGATTCGCCGCCGCCAACGTCAGCGAGTCCGCTTCGATGTACAGCTCAATGTTGATTATCAGGTGGATGACGATATCCGCCCGCTGCTGCTGCCTGTGGTCGACGACCCCGAGGTCAGCATCATCATCCCAACCTATGCTCAGCACGAGCTCGCCTACACCTGCCTGAAGAGCCTGGCCGAGCACCTGCCTGGGTTCGGCATCGAGGTGCTGCTGATCGACGACCATGCCCCGGAGCCGGCTGCCGATGCTTTGGCTTCGATCGAAGGCCTGACCCTGATCCGCAATCCCGAAAATCTCGGTTTCTTGCGCAGCTGCAACCGGGCCGCCGAGCAGGCAAGGGGTCGCTATCTATTGCTCCTGAATAACGACACCTTGCTGCTCGAAGGCTGTCTCGACGCCCTGCTCCGCACCTTCGCCGAACACGAGCAGGTCGGCGCCGTCGGCGCACGGCTGATCTATCCCGATGGCCATCTGCAAGAGGCCGGGGGGATCGTCTGGAAGGATGGCTCGGCCTGGAACTGGGGGCGTGGCGAGCATCCCGAAGATCCGCGTTTCAACTACGTACGCGAGGTCGACTATTGCTCTGCAGCCTGCCTCATGGTGCCAACGGCCTTGTTTCGGGAGCTTGGCGGCTTCGACGAACGCTACGCGCCCGCCTATTACGAGGACACCGATCTTTGCCTGGCACTGCGCGATCGCGGCTACTCCGTGCTTTATCAGCCGGCGGCGACCGTCGTTCACTTCGAGGGTGCTTCGCACGGTACCGATGAATCCGCTGGCCTCAAGGCTTATCAGGTCCGCAACCGTGACCTTTTCCGCCAAAAATGGGCCATCCGACTGCAGCACCATCTGGACAACGGCGTTTGCCCGGAACGCGAGCGCGACCGTGTCGATGGGCCCCGTGTGCTCTGGATCGAGGCCTGCATGCTGACGCCGGATCAAGATTCCGGCTCGCTACGAACCTGGAGGCTGCTGCAGTTAATCCGAGCGCTCGGCTGCAAGGTCACCTTCATGGCGGATAACCTGCAAGCTACAGCACCCTATGCCGATCAGCTCCGCCAAGCCGGTATTGAGGTCCAGTCAGCGCCCCACACCAGCTCTGTCAGCCAGTATCTGGACACTGAAGGTGCGCATCAGGATGTGATTGTCCTCTGTCGGCACTACATCGCCATCCGGTATATTGATCAGGTGCGCCGGGTGGCGCCGCAGGCACGCTTGATCTTCGATACCATCGATCTCCACTATCTGCGTTTGCGGCGCCAAGCCGAGCTGGATCAGAATCCGAGTACGCGCGCCGCTGCGGATTTGGCCTATCGCGAGGAATTGAGCATCGCTGAGCGCAGCGACATGACCTTGGTCGTCAGTGGTATCGAAGCAGGTGAGCTCGCCCGCGAGCTGCCGGGCGTCCGCGTCGAGATCCTGAGTAATGTGCATGATCCGCTCGATGAAGTGGCCCCGGCTGCGGGAAGGCAACATATTCTGTTCGTCGGCGGGTTTCAGCATCCGCCTAACATCGACGCCGTGGAGTTCTACGCTCGGGAGATTTGGCCAGTCTTCCGCGAAGACCATCCTAATGTGCGGACCTACATTGTCGGCAGCCGAATGCCTATGGAACTGCGCCGTCTCGGGGAAGCCGCCGGTCTGGATATGCTCGGTTATGTTGCAGATTTGCAACCGCTGCTCGCTGGTTGCCGTCTGTCAGTGACGCCCCTACGCTATGGCGCGGGAGTCAAGGGCAAGGTCAACCAGAGCCTAGCCGCCGGGCTGCCTCTGGTTGCCACGGCGATAGCCATCGAGGGCATGGCCCTTGAGCATGAGCGGGATGTTCTAGTGGCCGAGGAGCCGGCAAAGTTGGTGGCTGCAATGTCTCGCCTGTACGCTGATGATAGGCTGTGGCATCGACTGTCCGAGAACGGCCGCCAGCGCATTCGCGAACAATTTTCCTCTGAGGTCGCCAGGGCCGGACTCCGGCGAATCTTACAAACCGAAGCGTTGGAATCAAAGTGATGCAGTATTTATGCAACAGGCGTTAGCACTCAACAAATGCGCTCTAAGCGTTTGCAAAGCCAGTGATCTAGGGCTTAAAACAAGCCGATCCAGATGATGGCGACAGGGTTGCCATCTCGGAATCGTCGCAAAAAAAATAAAGTTGCAGAACAGGAACAGCCTTGCTAGATTCTGTCCATATCGTCGAAGCGACTCCTAACAGGGCGATGACGCCCAACGGGCATTGCTCTACCGCCGAACTCAACTAGCTCTCATGAGTATTCGCTTCAAGCAATCTTCTATCATCCTGCTCCTAGCCGCGTTATTGTTCTTGGCGATCCTGTCGAACCGTTCGTGGGTTGACAAGGGTGATCCCGTGCCGGCCGCCATGGCGGACTCTGATGAAGCAGCGCCACCAGCCGGGCAGGGCGCCGAATCCGATCCCATCCAGGCGGATGACCGGTTATCCGAGCAGCACTTGTCCGATCGTGTCGAGGCGCGCTGGGCAGCCCTCGCCGAGGGGGACTTTGCCAAAGCCTACGAGTACGAGACCCCAGGCTACCGTGACACAGTGACCCCTCAACAATATCCATCCCAATTCGGTCGTGCCGTTCGATGGATCGGCGCCGAAGTCCTGCACTTGGATGTGTCGGAGACTGGAGACCGGGCGGAAGTCAAAGTGTTGCTAGAGTACGAGGCTCGCACGCCCGTTGGCGACACCTACACCAACCGCCGGCCCCTGAACGAGCGATGGATCGCATCCGAAGGAGACTGGTGGTATGTACGTGACTGATATCGCTTTAACGCGATCGATTGGTGGGCCTGGCTACGGTTCGGCTGTACGCCATCACAGCCTTAGAGTATATTTGGGGCACGCTTGGTCGCGTGTGTCGATCTGCTTTCCGTTCCGGCCAGACGACGCATCACCGGCTTTAGTTCCCCACGTTTCCTAAACCCTCACAAGGGAGATCTGAAATGAAGTTTAACTTTGCACGACAGAAAACAGCAGTCGCCGTTGCGGCCGCCCTGTCAGTAGGCGCAGCAGCGCCGGTGTTTGCGGTCAGTCACTCAGACACAGGCCTCGGTGAGGTTGCCCTCGTACCCTACTACACGGTGCGCGATAGCTACGACACTAACATCAGCGTCGTCAACACTTCTAATCGTTACGTCGTCGCCTTCAAGATTCGCTTCCGCGAGGGGTCGAACAGTCGTGACGCGCGTGACTTCAACGTCTTCCTGTCGCCGAATGATGTCTGGACAGCCACAGTTTCTATGGGTGAAGACGGGGTCCCATTCATCCAAACTGCAGATACGAGTTGCACGGCACCTTGGATCGCAAATAACCGGGATCAGGGTTTTGTTGTCGTCGGGCAAACTGCGGATGGTCGCGATATCAAGCAGCTCGATATGACGAATATCGCGTATGCAGGGGGGTCAGTATTTCCACCAGATAGCGGTTCGTCTTCAATAGAGCGTGCTCAAGAAGGCCACATTGAGATCATCGAAATGGGGGTCGCCTCGCCTAACCCAAACGATAGCGAACTCGGCAGTCTTGCTGTTCACGGCCCCACGCACAACTGCGCCTATTTGGCTGGAGTCTATGATCCTGTTAGGAATCCAATCACTGTAATGGGTTCAGGTCCAATGCAGTGCAATGATACTGGTGTGCCGATTGGCTCAACTGCATCTGGAGATCTAGCCTTCCAAGCGGAATTCTGCGAGCCTCTGAATGTCCTTAAGGTATCCGCTAGTCTGATCAAGGTTGATGAAGGAGTTGCCGGAGGGATGCCGGTCACGATGCTATCTAATTTCTTTAATCCTGCTGGCATCGAGGATCCGAACAACCCAGACATGCAGGATCTCATGAATGAGCCAATGTCTGTGAACCCTAATCTGAGAGCCGCATTCCCGGCAATTTCAGTGCAGGTAGCTAATGGTTTGCCGGTATTGGCAGACTTTACTATGGGTAGCCCTCGAGATGGCGCGAATGCGGTCAGCAGTCTCTTTTCTGCGACTGATGTCATCAATGAGTATGCGGTTGGTGGTGCGGCGGATGCACAGACTGCCTGGGTTGTGACCTTCCCAACCAAGCATGTTTATGTTGATCTAGGTGAAGATCCGTCCGCGCCAATAGCCCCATTCCAAGCACCTTACAGTAGTGGCGTTTCCTGCGTGACGGTTAATTTTGACTATTACGATCGGGAAGAACAGTCGCCCTCAGTTGCGCCAGGGCAGGTTCTACCTTCACCTCCGCCAGTGACGCCTATCCCGACAAATTCGATCTGTGATGAGGCTCAGGTGATCAACTTCGGCTCAAGAGATATTTTTGGATCTCAGCACAACTATGTTGTTGATCGCGAGGATGGATTCGACTCTGGCTGGATGCGCCTTGGGTTCCCTGGTGCTGGACAGATCACGGATGTAAACGGCTTGATCTTCAGAGGGCTACCTACGATCGGCTTCTCGCTCAAGACATTGGATAACGGAACTATCGGTAACGCATTGCGCACCTATGGTATGACCGCTGAACACGCATATCAGCGGACTATTGAATGAGGGTAAGGAGGGTCTAAATGCCTGTGTTCGGTAGCGAATCTTACCGCTAAGAACGCTGTCTAAAGTCTCCAAGGAAGGAGACAACAAAATTGAGAGCTTTTTACTCCTATGCCTTATGTTTTTTCATAATACATTTTTAGATTGCATATCTTAACATTTATGAACGTAGCAAGTGCGCATCCAGCTTATTCTCTTTGTCTCGCCTTAGGCATGGTTATTCTGGCAACAGCAGAAACTGCTAATGCTCAGCAGGCAGAGTTGCGGGATAATAGAGGTTTGGTCGCAACATGTAATTTTTCTTCTTTTACAGCATCTACAAATTTAACAAGCGTCGTTATTAGATGCAGCGATAGTGCAATAATTCATAGAAGCGATAACGGCGATAACGGCGATAACGGCGATAACGGCGATAACGGCGATAACGGCGATAACGGCGATAACGGCGATAACGGCAGCGGGACTGGCTGTGATAGATTTTTCGGTGGGGCCGGCTGTTTTGGTCAGACTTGGGATGGCGACTGGTATACTCTTGATGAAGAAATGTCATCAAGTATACATGAGACTCTGTTCATCCCGTCTAGAGAAAACTATACGACAGTAATTGTATCGCCACCAGGAAATGATAATGAAAGCCATTGGGGATGTGGCCCTGAACAAATGCCGGCAGTAGACATTAAATCGCAATGCGATTGGTCTAAGTCACTTTTTGGAAATGTAACTTATATGTCACGACTCCGTACCTCGGATGGTAGGCCTGTTAGATCTAATATAAGAATAAGCACCATAGAAATGCTAGATGAGCTTGGATCCTATATCTTTGGTATCTCTGACCGTCCAGACGATGCGCTAGATATCAATATGGCTCCAAGGGATCCCTACTGTTACAATCTTACACCTTCATCGGGTGCGTCTTTTTCTGGGCCATTTAACTTTCCTGGATTCGAATCCCTACCTAGGTGCCGGTACTTAAATACGGCTGCCGCCGCAGGAAGCTATTCTCAGCTATATCTTAAGTTTAAGGCTGTTGGAACAGGTACGAATCCTCAAGGTAATCCGGTCAATGCGGATGATTGTGGAAACACGATAAAATGTCGGATGTATATAAATGCATGGGGTTCAAGATCTCAGTGATGCTTAAGCGAGCATCGACAGCGCTTGCCCTCCTGGTTTTGCTTACAATGTTCCGAGCCGCAGATAGTTCGGAGCAGAGCAGAGTTTTGATTAAAAGTAACAAAATCAGTGTTTCTATTACTCAGGAAGATATCGACCTCGAACTGCAGACCCTCAACCAAGTGCAGCGCACTCGCACGCTCGCAAGCGCTTCTGCTATCACTAATCTAATCAATGAGTTGTACCGCCGCAGGGTACTTGCAGATTTGGCCAAGCACGAAAACCTTGACCAAACCGATACAGTCCGTCTCAAGCTTCAGCGCGCGAATGATTCCGTGCTTTCGGATGCAGCAATTGATTTTCATCGACGTGGGCTAATTGCTTCGATGCCGGATTTCAATAAACAGGCTAGAGAGCACTATCAAGCTGATCCAGAGAGATTCCTTAAACCAGCAAGCGTACAGGTTCGGCATATACTTTTCGAAAGCAAAACACCGGAAACCGTCGAAGCAGCCCTCAACAAAGCAGCTAAACTACAAGAAGAGCTTGAGGCAGGACACGGCTTCGCGGATGCTGCGAAAGAGCATTCTGATGATCCTGTTAGCGCTCGTGAAGGTGGATTACTTGATCCTTTTTCCATAGGTCAAATGGTCCCGGCATTTGAACAAACAGCCTTTGCTCTTGAGACTCCAGGGGAAATTAGCGAGCCTGTGGTGACCCAATACGGTGTCCACTTGATTCAATTGGTCAAGAAGATTCCAGCGCACCAAAAGTCATTTGATGAAGTCAAGCCGGGGCTAATCTCTTCCTTACAACAGGAATGGCTAAAGCAATCCATGCAACGCTGGCTCGATGAGGTCTCAGGGCCAGACTCCGCGACTGTCGATATCGAAGCACTCGAGAGTACCTTGCAGCAATTGACTGGAGAGAACGCTAGTCCGGCTCAGCATTGAGCAGCTGATGATTGCATTTCTGCACATGCTGAAAGCTGGCGGGACGACATTGAGACGTCTGCTTGAAGATGTTTATCAAGAAGGCTTGGTCACGGATTATGATGATATTCCGATGTCCAACCGCCCTCAGCATGTTCTACAGCGACGCCGACGTTACCAGACTCTTCATTCTCAGGGATTGAATCCCAGTCCTCAAATCGTGTTTGGGCATTTCGTACTATCTAAGTATCGAGGGCTAGAACAGTGTTTGCAGTTTGCAACCATGTTTCGCGATCCCGTTCCGCGTGTGGTTTCTCATTATTTTCATTATCTTAGAAATATCGGTCTTGAACGAAACGAGATCTTGCCCGTAGGCATCACGTTGGAAGAATTCGCGCGGCTGCCTAAATATCGTGATATGTACCTTTTTTTACTCGGCGGACTAGGGATCGATGAGTTAGATTACGTCGGCATTACCGAGGAATTCGAAGCGAGCGTAGCATTGTATTTTAAGATCTTTCCGCACGAATTAGCAGAAGAGGTTGTCAAAAGGGCTACTGACTTGCGCCTTAATCAAGCCAGTGAATATGTTGATGCAACAGACTATCTGCACGAGCAAGGTTTATTCAATAATATACACCGGTCGCAACGCTTGAACGAGAAGATGTATTCTAGGGCCAAAGCTCGTTTCAATACATTATGTCGAAAACATGGCGTTTGATATCACAGGGCATTTATGATTATCAATCATAGCCTCAAATTTATCTTTCTCCATGTACCAAAAACAGCAGGAACCTCAGTCACATCCTGGCTCAGTGAACACACTGGCTGGAACGATATTGAGCTAGGCGGAACTCATTATGGCGAACAGATTCAAGCCATTTATGGGCAACGGTTTAAGCTGCACAAGCACTCCCCTGCCAACCAAGTCAAATCAATTGTCGGTTCGGACATATGGAATAGCTACTACAAATTTGCTATTGTCCGGCATCCGCTCGACCGTTTAGTATCGGCCTTTCACTTCTATCAGGCATGGGAGCATCCTAGTGTTGCTCCAGCAAAGGAGTGTAAGAACATCAATGAGTTTCTGAACTCCGCCTATTTTGACAAAGACCGCCGTAACTGTACCCGTTCGACGGGTTCCCAGGCCAAGTTCCTCGAAAGCCCGCAAAATGAGCCCTTAGATAAGATTTGTCGCTTTGAAATGCTCGAGGATGATATAGCTGAGGTTGCTGACTTTCTAAGAATCAATTTGCCGCAATTGCCGCATAAAAATAAAACTGCTCATGATACCTTTCAAGCATACTTCACCCCGGAGATGCGTGCACTTGCTGAAGGGATCTATTTTTCTGATTTCCTCGCATTTGGCTATCAGCTATCAGCTTGAGGGCTAACGTTCATTTGTTTGAGCCAATACTCAGAAACGTCAAGGCGCAACGCCCCTCAATATCCGATCACCAACAATGCCGCCTCGCAAGACCTGCGCCAATGGTTCATTGCCCGGAGTATCATGATGGGAACGCGCAAGGAGTCTTTGTCACGCACCTATCCATTGCTTGCCAGCGTGATCGAAATCTGTCGCTGACGTAGGCATCTCCCTTGGCCCTCTCTGGCCGCCGTCATGACTGAACGACGCGCCGGCCGGCCCCGGCATTGCTGGGCTCCTATGGCGGGTGTCTGAAGGACCACTACTCATCTAGCATGGCTTGCGAGGACTGCACGCACGTTATCAAGCTCGATTTCGAATACGCGCCTGGTGTTGTGGGGATCTTGTTCACTTAAATACCTGCCAAAAATAAACCCTGTAGGCTGACCTCGAATGGCGCCGAGCCCGGCTTGTGCAAAAAACTGCGCAGCTTCTGTCAAGCAACTTGGCAATTGAAAAGACGCGATCGAATAAGCCGAGGAGTCGACCTCGTCTGATTATGTAGCTAGGGTTTTGAAACAACAAAGAGTCCTCTTGGCACTAAAATTAAAGGAATACTTATAGCTTTTTCGCATTGTTCTCTGTGTAGTGTAAACAATGATCACATTGGCGCAATCTGGTATTTTGTCATCATTATAATACTTCGCTGCCAGTTCAAAATACTTAAACCTTTCGCTATCCTATGAGTTGAGCCACTACCGAGAGAGAGATGGAGTGATGAATGCTTCTCTCGCCTTATCGTTTCGGCAGTGGCGCCGTTTTGGAGCGTCGCCATGATCGAAGGTCAGCGAAACAGCGGACTGGATTTGTTTCGATTTGCTGCAATCGGCTTGGTGCTGATGTCGCATAGTCGCCACATATTCGAATGGTACGATATTCCTGGTTGGAATTGGTGGTGGCTTTCAGTAGGAGGGTATCTTGGCGTCGAGATTTTCTTTGTACTTAGCGGGTTCTTGATTGGCCGAATACTCTTTCGTGATGTTTTTTTCACTTTAAAGCCCGCGTGGAACAGTCTCTGGAGATTCTTCATTAGGCGTTGGTTCAGAACCTTGCCAATGTACTATCTCGTCCTCTTGGTGACTTTTTTCATTAGCATCTGGCAGGGCGGAGCGCAACATGCATCCTGGTTGCACTTGTTTTTCTTACAAAACTTTAATCGGGAAGCTCTGACCTTTTTCCCCGTCTCCTGGAGTCTTAGTGTAGAAGAGTGGTTTTATCTTCTAATTCCCTTGTCTATTTGGTGCATATTGCAAACAGGCGCCAGTCTCGGCTTGCGTAAACCCCCTTGGGGTTGGTTGATTCCAGCTATGATTATTCTAACTGTGTTGGTTCGAGCTTACACGGTCAGCATCTTTCCTGATCTAACCTGGGGCGACGTACGGAAAACCATTTTTCTGCGCTTCGATTCACTTCTGCTGGGGGTTTTCGGCGCTTACGTCAACCTCTATCATTCTCGCATATTTCTTGCTATAGCAGAATTAAAATTTCTCCTGCCGTCCTTGTTCGGCATAAGTGGTCTTATCGCGTATTACTACATCCTGGGTCAGAGTGGTCTCGATAGCAGCTTTTTTGCTAAGGCATTCATGTTCAATTTAACGTCATGCTTTTTGCTACCCCCTCTTGCCTATTGCACCCTGCGATGTGAGTTTCGCTCGTTGGGTGTGACTTATGGAAGCGTGCTTTCTTACGGAATATACCTTATCCATTTTCAATTCCTGCGGCACTTTATCCAATTATCAAACGAACACCACAAAATTTTAGTTTCTATCGGGTTATGGTTAGTTTTTCTCTCCATAACTGTTTTCGTATCTTTTCTTTTGTACCGGTTCTATGAATACCCGGTTATGCGAATCAGAGACAGATTTTCTTGACTGCAGGCTTTGTGCCGTTCAAATCAAGCTTAACTCATTTGGCTACGGTCAGAAGATGCGCAAGTCAAATGTAAAAGCACTATGCAGACAACTTTTGCTCTTATGGCTATCGACGATCTTAACACGTCAGTCGCCAAGGGTTCTGAATGACCATGACTCTGTTTCCTCCTTATCAAAAAACCTGGCTTCTTGCATCTGTCTTATTGATCGGCATTACGCTCGCTCTCCTCACTAATCATCCTCCCAAGCAAGATTCAAGTAGCACCTCCGTTTGGTTCCAAGAGGTCAGCGCAGAAAGGTATATTCCGGTTTATTACGGCCAAAGCTATGGCGCAGCCTGGGGCGATGCGAATGGCGATGGGCGCCCCGATCTCTGGGCGAGCGGCCATAGCCCTCAACGCCTGTTAATCAACTTGGGGGATGGGCAACTCGTCGATCATACAGAAGCGCAGGTCTCTCCTATCCGTTATTCGGATCGACATGCTGCCGCCTGGGCCGATTTCGACAATGATGGCGATGAAGATCTTATCCAGGTCTCCGGTGCCGGTCGAGGCGAAGCCGAGGATCCCAACGCGTTGTATCTGAATGACGACGGCATGCTGAGAGATAGTGCAGCTCAGTTTGGTGTCGACGCTGGGCGTATGCGCACGCGCTCACCCTTGTGGCTCGATCTGGACGCCGACGGTTGGTTGGACCTGATCATCACTGCGGCTGCCCGACCGGACACACCGCCGTCATTATTCCGTTGGGATCCAGCGCAAGCGCAGTATCTCCAACAGCCTTTGGCATTCCTGCGCGCTTCGGAAGTTGCCAATCTGAGCCAGTTGGGGCAGCCAGGCATCCAGCATCTGATTACCGGCCCCCCGCATGCGCTTTTCGTTCACGAGGTGCGCGAGGGTGAACTGGTCGATGTTGGTGCCGAATTGGCTCTGACCGACCTTCCTGGTCATTCGGTCGCTGACCTGCTGATTGCCGATCTCGATAATGATCTTGCCCTTGATCTGGTCTATGTGCGTGGGTTTATTGCGCCGAGCGTTGCGCAACCCGAACCAGATCAACTCTCTGCCCGTTTACAGGCCGATATGGGCCGCAATGCCTTGCTTCGTTTTCACGGCCCGACCCAGCTCAGTGTTCAACCCTATCCACTCGGTCGCTACTGGTGGGGACAGGGCCAAGTCTTTATTGGTGAGGCCGGCGCATCGCCGCCTAAGATGCCTGCTCAGTTGTCCGCGCAAGACCCCGCAGTCGCAGGCCTGGCCACCGGCGAGGCCGGTCTGTTCTTAGGCTATGACAGCGCTACCAACGAATGGCGCGTAGAGCTGCGAGCAACGCGCTGGAACTCAGTCAACCTAGAGCTTCAAGGCGACGCGCCGATTCAGGATCTGAAGGTCGAGGGCTTCGACCCCAAGCTGCGTGCCCTGCCGCAATTCGTGCAGTGGAATAGCAGCGATGGATTCGAGCCGGCGCGCGCCCTAAACATCGAAGGCGATAACTGCCTCGCCGGCGCGAGCGGCGATTTCGATAATGATATGGATATCGACCTGTATCTGGTCTGCAGCGACTATCTAGGGAATCGCACCAATATTCTGCTCGAAAATCTCGGCAATCGCCGCTTTCGGCACATCCTCGCAGCCGGAGGCGCGGCTGGTAGCGACATCGGTCTGGGTGAATCCGTTGCGGTCGCTGATTATGATCTCGACGGCTTCCTCGATCTGTTCGTGCGCAACGGCCATGAGCTTCCACCTTTTGCGAATGGGCCGGACCAGCTGTTTCGCAATCTAGGCAACGCCAACCATTGGGTGCAGATGGACCTCGTTGGTATACAGTCGAATCGCAACGGCATCGGCGCCCGGGTGGTCGTCACCGCCGGTGGCGTCAGCCAGGTTCGCATCGTGGATAACGGCAGCCATGGGCGAGTGCAAGACTTTCGCCGCCTGCACGTCGGCCTGGGGCCACATCAGCGCATCGAGAATGTGCGCATCGAATGGCCATCCGGCACCGTGACCGAACATCGAAACCTGCACGCCGACCGCGTTTGGCAGTTTGTCGAAAACGGCGCGGCAAGCGCGTTGTCGTTCTAAATCGGTCGGAGGTCTGCGCGTGCTGATTTCGTGCGCGCGCTCGTGCGCGTGCTACTTACGCGCCACGAACAAGAGCTGCTCCGGCCCCAAATAGCCGTATTCACGCGACCAGAGCGCGACCACATAGGCGTCGCGAAAACCGACCGCGCGGCAGGTGTCGAGTAGATCCCAGCCGAAATGATAGAAGCACAGGCAGCCGGCATCGCTCAAAGGATCGCCATGGTATTCCGGCGTTAACAGGTGCTTGATCTCGCCCTTGGTATCGACACGGGCCCTGATCGTGGTCTCGGCATGAGCAGAGATAAACGGCGCGGAAAACAACAGCACGCCATCGGCCCGCAGCACCCGATGCAATTCAGCGAGAGCCTGCCGATAATCCGGCACATGTTCGAGCACATCGAATGACAGGATGTATTGGAAGCTGTCAGCCGCGAATGAGAGCGCGGTCAGGGTCTCGTTGCGGACAGCGTCCTTGCGCTGTGTTCCGAATGGAATCGTTTTGCCGAGATATTCACTACCGCTGACATTGGCATACAGCTTGGCCAACCACCGATACAGCGGCGTCACCTGCTCGGTGATGTAGATCGGATCATCCGATCGCGGGCGACAATGCTGGCGAAAGACATGGATGGCGGCACGCATCCGGTTATTGAGTCCACAGGGACAAACGAGACGTTCACGCCAGTTCGGTTGTCCGCTCGCCCTCGCGTTCGGCGTGCCCTGGTAATCGACCCGCAAGTCGACAAACTGTTCGCAGGGATCGCAATAGCCATGAACATGAAAACAGTCGCCAGCCTGCTTAAGGGCCTCGGTCACACGCTGACGTTCGGCGATCATATCGGCATTCCGGGACCGATACAGCGCGTAGCTTGCTTGATCGCGAAACTCCAATAAGGTTGGCTCTGGCGGACGGTGAGGCGCGGTCGTGCGGGATCGGTTCTTGATCCCACCCGCCAGGCGCGGCATCCACCGGCGGAAGCGCCCAAAGGTCCTGGCGATAGCAGCTTTACTCTTCATCGGTTGGGTATGCACTGCGCAGCGACGGGTGGAGACTGCTCCATGTGGATGTTGGCAAGACAGTCATGGTTTGCAAATGGCGCGCGCGAATCGCCGCTTCCGATGGTCGCCTCAGTCGCCAACGCAGATACTCGGCATCGAACAGCAGGTCATAGGGTACGAAATAATTCAGCAATAAGAATTCCAGCTCGGCCAAGGTCGCCAGGCGCGCATCGTCAAGGCCGTGGCCGGCGAGGTGGCGGGCTGGCGAATCGCCAAGGATGCTCACCGGCCGTTCCATCAGCATCGCCTCGACAGCAACGCTGGAGTTCAGCGTTAGCAGCCGCTCACAGCGATTGACGAAGGCCGCCGAATCCGGTGAATCATCGAGGCGAAAATCACCGCTTGGAGACAGATGCGCGCCCGGATGAGGGCGAATCAAAAGGTCTTCGCGTTCATACTCCTCCCGCGCATACTGGATCAACAGCCACATATCGAAGCCGTTACCATAGGCCAAGACGTTGGAGTCGTCCTCGACCTGCAGCGGGATGCCCAGCCGTGCATCGACAGCCTCCGGTATGTGGTCTGGAAGCGGATAAAGCCGCAAGGCGGCACGCAGCGACGGGATATCAGCAAAGGCATTCGCCAAGGGCGCACTCGCCTGCCAGCGCGCGGCCGCCTCGGTGTGACCGTTGACGCCGATGAAATCCAAGTAGCCAAGCGGTCGGTACCAGGGTGTGCGCAAGGGGCCGAGCTCGCCATGCAACAACGGCAGGCCAAGGCGTGTGGCCGCCTCACTCAGGCTGGCATAATTGCACCAGGTCAGCAGTGCCTCGCAAGGCGCATGACGGCTCAGCCTCTCGACCTGCTCGCAGATCAGCTCCACGAGTTCATCATCGACCTCGGTGATCAGATGACGCCAGACCAGGGTGTCGGAAAGTAACCGGGCCTTGAGTCGCTGATAGAGCTGATCTGGGATCAGGCCCCTGGCGAAGCCATCGGCTTCGGCATGGGTTGGAACACGAAACCCAAGCTCGGGATTCACCGGCGCATGGCAGTCGAAGCGGCCCATGCGCCGATAGCGCTCGGGATCGACGAAATAGTCATCGCTGGCGATGAAGGCCACCTGATCCGCGCCGAGATCGCCCATCTGCTTGAAGGCCACCCAGAGAAAAGGCGCACGCAGCCCGCGCAGCGGAAACGGATAGAGGAAGGAAATGAACATGGCTAGAATACGGGGTTGGCATCCGCGGGAGCATTCGTGAAGACACAACAGCATTGGCTTGTCGCCCAGTTCCGACAAGGCTTCAGCGCGCACAATCGCGAGCGCGCCGTTCGGGATCTGCGAGAGGGCTTCCGCCAAGTCGAGCTTTGGGGCCTGCTCGGCCTCCATGATATTCGCCAGCGCTACCGTCGTTCCAAGATCGGCCCGTTCTGGATCACGCTCTCGATGGGGATCTTCATCGGTGCGCTGGGGCTTGTCTATGGCAAGCTGTTCGGCCGCGCGCTCGATTCCTATCTGACCTACCTGGCCGCTGGTTTCCTGGTCTGGAGCTTCATGTCCTCGACCATCCTCGATGGCACGCGAGTCTTTTTGCGCTCGGGTGGCATGATCAAGCAGCTCACGGCGCCGTTATCAGTGTATCTGTTGCGGATGGTCTGGGAAAATCTGATCATCTTCTTCCACAATATCTGGATCTTCATCGGCCTCGCTATCTGGTTCGGGATCGGATTCGGCTGGGTAACGCTACTGGCCGTACCGGGCTTGCTGCTACTGCTCATCAACGGGCTCTGGGTCGGTCTGTTGCTCGGTGTGCTGAGCGCGCGTTTTCGCGACATCCCGCTGATGCTGCAAAGCAGCATGCAGCTGATCTTCTTCCTGACCCCAATCATCTGGGAGCCGGGTATGCTACCAGGGCGCCCGCTGCTACTCTCTGGCAATCCGTTCTATCATTTTCTCGAGCTGGTGCGCGCGCCGCTCCTCGGCCAACTGCCGAGTTTGGAAAACCTGCTCGTCGCGTTGGCGGTGACCCTGGTCGGCTGGGCGGTGGCCTTCGCCTTTTTCGTGGTCTACCGTTGGCGCATCCCCTACTGGGTCTAGTGGGGTAACAGGTGTTTATGAGCCAATGTGCAGTGACGAAGGCAACCCGAGTCGCCGTTATCGAGAGGTCAGACAGTGGCATTCATTGAACTGAGCGACGTCACGGTGCTATTCCCGATTTATGATGCCGCGGGCGGCTCCTTGAAGAGCGCCCTCTTCGGTAGCGCTGCCGGCAGCAGAACCGGTGGCGAGGTTGTCGCTGAAGGTCGCAGGCGTGCGGTCACGGGTATTCGCGCCCTAGACCAGGTGAATCTGCGCCTTGAGCACGGCGACCGCCTAGCTTTGATCGGCCACAATGGCGCCGGCAAGAGCACCTTGCTGCGCGTGCTGGCTGGGATCTACGAGCCGGTTACCGGTTCCGTGCAGATCGAGGGTACGCCGGTGCCCATGTTCAATATTACCCTCGGCATGGATATCGACAGTACCGGTTACGAGAACATCGTCCTGCGCGGACTGTATCTCGGTCTGACGCGTCGCGAGATCGACACCAAGGTTGACGAGATTGCCGACTTTTCTGGCCTAGGTTCATTTCTTGACCTTCCAATGCGCACCTACTCGACCGGTATGCGCATGCGCCTTGCTTTCTCGGTCTGTACCGCGATCCGCCCAGACATCCTGCTTGTCGACGAAGGTCTGGGTACCGGCGATGCCGCCTTCATCGAAAAGGCGGAGGCGCGTATCAGCCGCTTCTCAGAGGAGGCCTCGATCCTCGTGCTTGCGGCCCATAATCCGCCACTGCTGCGCAAGATGTGCAACCGCGCGGTATTGCTTCAGCATGGTCATGTCATCGATCAGGGCTCGGTCGAAGGCATGCTGAAGGCCTATCGCGCGCTGCAGACTGCGGCCTGAGGTGGACCTGACATGGACATGATGAAGTCTCAGAAGGTAAAGATCCTCGCCGCGGTAGGCACTCGGCCGGAGGCGATCAAGATGGCGCCGGTGATCCAGGGGCTTCAGCAACAGCCCTGGGCTGAATGCCGAGTCTTGGCCACCGCCCAGCACCGAGAGATGCTCGATCAGGTGCTTGCGCTGTTCGCGATCCAGCCCGATGCGGATCTGGACATCATGCAGGCGAACCAGGATCTTGTCAGCCTGACAGCCCGCTTGCTTCCGGCGATCGCGGCGACACTCGATGCCGAGACGCCCGATCTGGTGCTGGCGCAAGGCGACACGACGACGGTCTTGACCATGGCATTGGCGGCCTTCTACAAACGCATCCCCTTTGGTCATGTCGAGGCCGGTTTGCGTACTGGCGATCTTGCCTATCCGTTTCCAGAGGAGATGAACCGTGTGCTGTCAGGCCACCTCGCCCGCTGGCATTTTGCGCCGACGGATTCCGCAAGACGCAACCTATTGCGCGAGGGAATCTCGGACAACGCGGTGCATGTGACCGGCAACACCGTCATTGATGCCCTGCTTGGCGTGGTGGATCAGGCGCCTGAGCCGCCGGTTGAACTTGGGCCAGAGGATCGACTGATCTTAGTCACTGCCCATCGGCGCGAGAATTTTGGTGAGCCGTTTCGAGCAATCTGTGGCGCCTTGCGAAGGATCGCCGACGCTTATCCGGATGTGCAAATCCTCTATCCAGTGCATCCCAATCCGAATGTTCGCGAGGTGGCCGAGATGCTGCTGCGAGGACATCGGCGCATCACCCTCTGCGAGCCCTTGGGCTATTTGCCGTTCGTCGGCGCCATGCGCCGGGCACATTTTATCTTGACGGATTCCGGTGGTGTACAGGAAGAAGCCCCTGCACTTGGCAAACCGGTGCTGGTCCTGCGCCATGAGACCGAGCGCCCGGAGGCCATCGATGCGGGTGTGGTTCGACTGGTCGGGCCGGTACAGGATCGGATCATTGAGGCATCCTGCAAGCTCCTCGATGATCCCGCAGCCTATGCGGCGATGGCGCGCGGCCTGTCACCTTATGGCGATGGTCATGCCGCCTCGCGTATCATTCAGGTTCTAGGCGCGCACTTCGGAGTACAAGTAGCGCTCTAGCCCTTTGAAATGGCCCCATCGGTTGGCCGCAAAGCCATCATGGTCCAGTTGTTCCGCGCTGCTCGATGGTGGAAAGATTTGATTCGCTGAACCGATTGGCTGAACCGCGCAGTGCACGCTTGATCCATTACCTGCAACGACTCTACCGAAGGCTTCCGCTCAAGGCGAAGACGCGGGCCATGATCCGGTCGCGAGCGCGTCTGATGCGTCGCTTGATGATCCCTTGGTGGCGGCCAGGTCAGGCCCAGTGCATGGCCTCGACCCCCCCTGTTGCTGCGCTCCCAGGTCATCCCGATCGCATCTTCTTTGCGGTGATCGACTGGCATTTTCGCATGCAGCGCCCACAGCATCTGGCACTCCAGTCAGCAGCTTTAGGCTATCGCGCCTTTTACGTTTCCAATGAGTTCTTAGATGATGTTACCCCGGGCTTCTGCGTTGAACGCCTGGACACCTCAGGACGATTGTTCCAGATTCGTCTCAAGGTACGGGGGGCTGATGCGATCTATTTTGGTTGCCCTTCCGCGCCGGCGCGTGAGCAGTTGCGGCAAGGCCTCGAACAGTTGCGCGACTGGGCAGACATGGCTGCAGCGGTGTCCATTATTCAGCATCCCTTTTGGACCGATATTGTGCGTTATGGCGGGAATGAGCCGGTCGTCTACGATTGCATGGATTACCATGAGGGGTTTGAAACCTTTGCTGACGAACTCCGTTGGGCGGAGCGGCGGCTGATGCAAAAGGCCGATCTGACGATCGTCACCTCCTCTTGGCTTGAAACATTCGTCAGCCAGCACGCTCGCCAGGTCGCACTGATCCGCAACGGGGTCGATGATGGGCAGTTCGCAATGCCACCGCGCGAGCACTTCATGGATGCGCAAGGCCGTCGCGTCATTGGCTATTACGGTGCGCTAGGCGCCTGGTTCGACGCGGACTTGGTCCGCGCCGTCGCACACCGCTTCAGTGATTGTCTGGTGATCCTCGTCGGCGGCGATCAGGCACAGATTGGTCGTGCCTTGCGCGGCTGCCAAAATGTCAAGCTGACGGGCGAGGTGCCCTATACCGATCTGCCTTATTACCTCTACGGATTTGATGTCTGCCTATTACCCTTTCGGATGATGCCGCTGACCCTGGCGACAAATCCGGTGAAGATGTACGAGTATCTTGCTTCGGGTAAGCCGGTGGTCTCGGTGGATCTTCCGGAAGCCCGCGCCTGTGCCGAACAACTAGGGGTGGCAGCGGATACCCAGGCCTTTTGTGACTTGATCGCAAAAGCGCTCGCGAGCGGCACTGAGGGTGCTGCCGCTCGGCGCAAGTTCGCATCCCAGCAGACTTGGGCAAATCGTGCGTTAGCGTTTAATCAGGCCATCGATCGCTTAGGCGCCATCGCATGAAAGGCGATGGCGAAGGGAGCGAGCGGCGACCAGCCAGGCAGACGACCACTGGCAGCCTACTGAGCGTAAGGGTTAGGCCGGCTGATGAAATCCTGATAGGCGTCAGAGCCAGCGGTACTAGGTGGCTGCTGGGTTGAAGTGAGGGTAAAGTTGTATTGTGAGGTCAGGGCGTTAGCCGGTACCTCGATGGTGCCGCCATAGGTGACGCACCGACATCCGACGGTACACTGGGGAGCGTCGCCGCCGCCGGAACCGTCAAGGCACAGGGGATAGGATGGCGCTCCGGTCTCTGGGTTGGTCGTCGGTCTGCCCGGATTCAGGATATCGATATCGCACTGATAGCCGCTGTCACAGCCGCACTGACCGCCATCGGGGATACCATTATTATCCAAGTCAATCTGGTACCCGGTACAAGGTGCCGTCAACAGCCGTTTGTGCGACACGCGCAGATAATAGTTACCGCCTTGATTGAGCCCCATCACATACATGTCTGGAGTTCCGGTATCGCTGTTGAAAGCCATCAAGGGTGGCGTATAGATGCCAGCGGATGTCATAAAGGCTGAGGTCTCGTCGTAGACCTCAAACAGCCAGTTGCCTTGAGTGCATTGTTCCCGATTGCAGACCGAGAGCGTGATGATCTCATTGCCCGCTGTCGGATAGAGATACCAGTCAACGTCAACCCCCTGCGAGTATTCGAAGCCATCGCCATCTGGATCGCGGACCTCAGTGCCAGGCTGGAAGCTTAGGTTGATCAGACCATACATGGTGACGCCGGTAACCAGGCGGTTCCATTCCGCCGGGGTATTGTTGGGCTCGACCTCGGTATCGAAGAAGCCAACGATGAAATTCTGGGTGTCCAAGGGCGAGTCTTGGAGGATGGCAGCCAGGTTGTAGGGATCTTGATTGAGCGTACTGGGCTTGAGACTAATGTAGTAGGTTCCAACCAGACCGAGCGTTGTGCGATAGGTGATATCGCCGGAGGCTGAAATGCTCGCTGAGACGGAGCCGGTATCGAATTGCGCGATCACATTGCCTGCTGCATCGCGTATCGAGACCTTCCATCCGGCGACCGTCCCGCCCGGTACCGAGAAGTTTAAGATCAGGGTTTGATTCGGCTGATCCGTGACGACATAAAACCAGTCTTCGTCGTCGATACCATAGCTTTGGCCCCAAAAGCGGGTATCCAGCACCAGCCGATCAGCGCTCACCATGTTGTCATTAGGCTCGGTTTCGCCGTACTGCGGTGCGGTCAAGCAGGCGCCGAGTGTGATTCCACAGCCGCCGGGGTCCCTTTGACAACTGCCGATGGCATCAGCCACACCGCTGTCATAGCCGAGGTTGTAGCCCTCCGCGAGGCCTTGCGAGCGCCCATCATCAAAGGTTGGATCACTCGGGCCACTAGGAGGCATCGGACTCAGGGAGGACTGCGCATTGGCTAACGCCGACCAGAGTCCCAGACCAAGACAGGAGGCGCGCAGGACGAAAGGATGGGACATGGGCTGTCACTCCGATGCTAAACCTGAACAAGCGTAGCGCGTTGGCGTGGAGGTGACCGAGACCTCAGGATACCAGTATGCAACCGCTCAGTGCATTGTCGATTGGCGAGCAAGCGCCAAGTTTGAGCTAGCGCAGCTAGCCTTTTAATGATCCGAGGAAATTCTAGACTGCGAGCGGCAGCTTTGTTGAGACTTGCTAGGTCACAGGTGGGACGCTGGACTCGGTGGAGTCTGGGGATCGCAGCCGTTCAGGCCAAGACTGTGATGGCGTCGCCTCGGGATTGCCGCTGGAATCTTGTCCTGAAAGCCTCTGCTCGATCAGTTCAAGGTAGGCCTGATAGGTCTTTCGCTTGTCGAACGCTTTGAGCAGATCCTCAGGCAAGTTGGGTGGCTGAGGGTGCTGGTAGGTCCGCAGGAGCGCATCGGCGAGATCCTTGATGAAGGTGCGCGTATTGCTGAGCTCCCAGATTCGCCCCTGGTAATCGAAAATGTCGACAGCGGGCTCGATGACATCGAATCCGGGGCGCCCATCGAAATGATGCGCAAAGCCGACCCTTGCCGTCACAATGGGAAGATTTGCGCAAATCGCCTCTAGCAAGGTGAGGGGGCCACCTTCAAAGAACGCGGCGATGATCAGGGCGTCTGCCATGGCGTAGTAGTCGCTCGCCGAGGGTGCGCTTCCGGCATAGCGCACGCGGTCTTCGAGTCCCTTCTTTTGAATCAGCGCGCGTATGGCCTGCAGCAGTTCGGGCTCGTAGCTAGGCCCCAGAATCACCAGCTTTGCCTTTGGCATCATTGATGCTTGGATAGCAAAGGCCTCGACTGCGGCAATGTGGTTCTTTTGGTGATTGATGGCGCCGACACTGAGAAAAACGAAGTCGTCGGCCTTGATGCCCAGGTTGCCGCGGAGCCGTTCACGGGATGGAGGCTGTGCATCCCCAAGAAAAGGCGCGATGTCAATGCCGTTGGGGATGACGCTGCACTTCTCCGGCGGTAGCCCGAGTCGCTCGACGCAGTACCGTCTTGCAACGTCAGAGACAGCGATGAAGCGACAGGTCGAGGATGCCGAGTCGACAAGGGCTGACCGCTCGGCCTCAGACAACCAGATATAGAGATTATGGATGACCTGGATGACGGGAATGCCTCGGTTTGCACAGTTGGCCGCTCCAAACACCGAATAGTGGGTCAAGGCCAGCCGCGGCGCGAGCTGAGCAAGCAGGCGCTCATAACAGCTCAAGTCCTGCGGCAGTCTGACAACTGGGATGCCCAATGCTTGCGCGCGCTCGACACCGGCGCCAACGGTTCCCAGGACCAGCAAAACGACCTGATAGTCGTGTTCGGTCAGCACCTGGCAGAGGTCGAGGACGACGTTCTCCAAACCACCTGATTCAAAATTCTCCACCTGCATCAGGACATCGCAGGCGGGTGGTAGCGGTGGCAGCTCAGTGAGCTCAGTTGGGCTCAGAGTAGGCGTCTGCCGTGCGGGGTTCTTCGGGGCAAGACGTTCTCGCAGCCGTCGCAGCATTCGTCCGCGTTGACTCTGGACTGGGAAGGCTCGGCGTAGCCAATCACTGCCATAGGTCTTCAGTCGTGCTGGCATTTGAATGGAGCCAGAGCGGGTCAAGCGCGCGCTAATGACCTGTGCCCCCCTGTCTCTAGCCTGCTTGAGGCGTTCGTAGACGGCCTGATTATCCCGCGCCATCGCATCGCGCTCCTGCTCGCTCGGGATCAGGCCAGCGACGAAATCCTGTAGCCGAACGAAGCGCATACCCAGGGCCTTGAAGTCACCAATGTTTTCGCTATCTAGGATCGGCACGATGCCTTTTCCCAGGTACTCGACGACTTTTGTCGGGCAAGCGACATGATTGACCACATGATCCTCGCGCAGCAAAAAGCCGAAGTGGCACTGCTCGTAGATCTGCAGCAGTTCCGCGTGGGGTTTGCGGTCGACCTCAACGCGGTCAGCGATGGATTCAGGGAGCTGTGCGCGAAGCTGTGCCGGGTCGGTGCAATAGAAGCGATGTTGGCAGTGCTCAATCGTGCGCTCGATGGCGTCGAGCATCTTGGGCACCTGCTGCCATTTGTGAAGACCGCCAGCGTAGACGACGACCGGCTTTCCATCCTGGTAGGGACGTGGTCCAGTGGCCACTGCCAGCTCTGGAAACATGGGGAAGGACACGACCTGGGCGCGAAGTTGATCACGGTATTTCTGCCGGAGATACTGCTCCATCGCCTCGGTGACGACGATGACCAGGTGGCTGCGGCGGACCGCGCTGCGCTCTTCGCGCTCGAACAGCAAGGCGCTATAGAAATCGTTGTGCAGCCGAAATTCTTCCGGGACCACGCCATGGATATCGGTGACCCGGCGCAGCCAAGGCAAATGGAGCAGCAGGCCGAACCGGCTGTCGCGCATGCGCAAGACGCTGTGGAAATAGACACGGCCGCAACGCAACGCGCAAAAGACAGCGAGTAGCCGGACAAAGATCCTCCGCAGAGGGCCACCGAGGACGCGCAACACCAAGACCTGCTCAGCAGGCCGATCGAACCAGCGGTCACGACCCACAAGCTCCGTTGTTTCGACGTACACGCGCCAGTGACCAACCAGCAGTGAATCGATGATCTGGATACGTTGAAAATAGCCGTCGCTCTGCCGTTCTGGGTAGGGGTAACCGCCGAAGAAGACGACGCCCCGGAGCTGCCGGATAAAGACCCATCCTTTGCCTAAGAGCCAAGTCAGCTTGTTGAAGGCGCTAGGCGGTTGAGCAACAGGATGGATTGCGGAGTGTGGCCTAGCCATAGCGGCTTGCAGTTGCGCGTGTATGCGTTGATTGCAGTCAGCAAGGTCGCGAATGGATTGAGCCAGAGCGCGAATCTCTTGCTGCAAATCGGTTTGTGATCTCGTAACGGCATTGGCTTCGGCTTCGGCATCAGTATCGATGCTCGTGAGTAGACGCCGAACCTCCTGGCTGATCCGTTGCCAGCGCTTGGTGATACTGGGCTGGTCTCGCAAAGACTGGATCTGCATGCGCAGCGCCTCCGGCGGTGCGGAGGATTGACTCTTCAAGAGTGCATCGAGATTGACAAGCTCCGAGGCATAGAGCTGTGCGAGGGCGGTCAATTGCCGATCATAGCGCTGGTGGTAATCCAGCAGCGATTGGCCGCGATCGCTGATCCCGGAACCCTCGAGCATGTCCATGGCGTAGGAGATCCAAGGGCTTTCCGGATGACGTTCGAGCTTGATCCCGTGCTTATCTTCCAAATAGGCGATATTACGGCCTGCCCGCTCGCTAAAATACTCATGCGGGAGTTGGCCGAAGGATGCAGATCCCCAATGGTGGATGAAGACGTCTCGCGCAAGATGGATGGGGACGCCCGCCGCACGCGCCCGCAAGCAGTAATCGTTGTCTTCGTAACCGCCAGGAAAGAACTGCTCATCGAGCAGCCCGAGTCGTTCAATGATCCTGCGCCTGAGCAAGACCATGAAGAAGGTGACATCCGCCTCGACCAGATGACCATGCCAGGTCTGGTAACGCCAGTCAGCAAAAGCCTGAATAGTCTCAATGGCCTGATTCAAGAGTTCGCCGGATCGGCCATCAATGACCTGGTCAAGCGAGAGATCGTAGGGTACGGGTATCGATTGAGTGCTATCCGCCTTGTTGGTCACCGCGCTCAGAAAATCCACCTGCTTTTCGCAGAGGCGATCAAGCCAATGGTCAGTCACGATGACATCCGCGTTGAGCAGGCAGATATGCGTAATATCCTCCTGTTCGAGAAAATAACGAATGCCAAGATTGTTGCCGCCAGAGAATCCTAGATTGTTTTCCTGCGGCATGAATGACCAAGGATCAGCGGCGAGCACTGCATAAGTATTGAAGGCTTGCTCGATCGCATGGCGCTCGGGTAGAGCCGATGCATTATCAATCAAGACCAATGCATAAGGGACATGGTTGCGGGCAAGATGCAGGCTCGCAAGTGTTGCCTTGACGGCCTTAGCAGCGTTGTAAGAGACGACGACAATTCCAACCTTCATACCTATTCCATCTGTTGATCTGGCTGCTTGAAATCTTGCGAGCGATGTGAATGCGAGCGATGTGAACGATTAAGCAGAGTCAAGCCTTCTTTTGGCCTTGTCCTCGACGTCTCAGCAGCCGGAAAGGATTGCGCCTGATCGCAGTCAACTCAGCGGCCAACTCAGCTGAGCGCAAACCCAGTGTTTGCGCCAGGTCGCTTTGAATCATGACCTGTTCAGCAATCTTTTTAGCGTTGGCGTGTTGTGCGCGGACCTCGGCTGCAAGCCGCTCATTATTGAGATTCAAATCCTGAACCTCACGGACGAGGTGAGCCTTTTCGGCTTCCAGCGTGCTGATACGCTCCAGCAAGCTCAGCTCAGAGGCTTTGCTAGGCGCTTGGTCTACGGAATAACTCAGGCAGCGCTCGAAGAAGCCGCGGGCCTCACGCGCTAATAACGCCGGGCGATTAAAGGCTTTTTCAATCGCCGCGATGAGATAGGCCGCACGCGAGCCCTTGTCGAGGAGTTGTGCGCTCTCTGCAAGACCAAACGGCAGCGGGTGTTCAGGGTCACCGGTAATGTTAAGCCATGAGCCAGTGATAAGTCGTTGAGCCTCGCTAATGCTGCGCCGTAACAGCGCGAGCGCTCGGGCATCATCTTGCTCCGCCAAGGCCATGATCGACAGACGAAACAAGGCATCCAGGGTTTTATTGCCCAAGAGCGGGCTGTAGTCACAGACATCTAGATTAGCGCATCGCTCAAAAAAATGACGAGCAGTGTTCATGTCATCGTAAGCAAGTGCTAACTCACCACCGGCATAAAGCAATGACACCTGCCAGCGAAGCTGATGCGGAGTCGGCGATTGAAGCGCAGAATAATCCTCGATCGAGGTCCTCAGCGCTGTATAGCGAGCCGTTGATCGCCTGTCCTCGGCCAATGCCGCGTAGACCTCACCACAAAGCGCAGCTCCGGCATCAACGGATTGTCTAGGCGCCGTTTCGAGGACCGCCTTGCGCATTGACGCAAGATTCGAGGCTGAGACATTGCGCATGCCAATCGCAACCATTGCACGCACAAGCCAAGGGTTATCATAGTCCCGAGCAAAGGCAGAGACATTGAAGTTCGCATCCGAAGGCAGTGTCCAAGCCGTTTCCTGATACGGAATGGACTCCCCACCCGTCGGAGCCTTCATGCAGAGCAAAAGAATCCATTCCGCATCATGTGGAAGTGGAGCAGCCGGGTCGATGACATCCCATTGGCGTGGAGCATGATGTAACCGCTGAGCCCCACCTGCCGTTTGCATCATGCCTTGCTCCAGTAAAAACCGAGCGCCGCACTCCTGCCGAAGGCGATCCCAAGTGTAGACATGATGGTGGTAGGGGTTCGGATCTTCGCCCGTCTCATCCGCCCAATTGTTGGGCGCGGACAGCATCAGGCGTCCGCTCGGCTTGAGGATGCGCAGAAGCTCATCGAGATAGGCATCTGGATCAACAAGATGCTCAATGGTTTCAAAGCTGGCGATAAAGTCGACGCTATTGTCTGCGAGCTCGGTCAGGGCTTGAGCATCGCCGACCCTGAAGCTGACATGTCCTTCGACGCCATAGTCATGCTGCGCCTTGGCGACCGAGGATGCACAGTTATCGATACCGATGACGCGCAAGGCTTGGGAATGATGCCAAAGAATATGACTGCCATAGCCAAGGCCGCAGGCCACATCGAGCACCGTATCACCAGGGCGAATATGCGCGGTTGCTTCGTGGTACCGAATACAGTGAGCATCGCTTCGTCGTCCGCTCTCGAGGAGCATGTCCCGGTGTAATAAATCCTCTTCCTGCTTTGTTCCGGCTACTGGATCTTCGCGAAGACGCAGAGGCCGTTTTTCCAAGGGAATGAGGATCGGGCTACCAGGTTGCTCCAGCTGATGATAGCCATTGAGCCGATAATAAAGCGGGTGGCGTCTAAATCCCGCGCTGATCAAGTACTGTTCCCACCAAATGCGGGTTTGGCTAAGATTGTTAGCGGAATCATTGATCGCAGACGCGTGAGTCCAAATAGCGACAAGCAAACCGCGTTGGCAACGATCCTGCAAAGTGTTGATGGCAGCACTGAGCGCCTGTGGTGACAGTTGCTCCAAGTAACCGTTAACGACAATCGCCTGAAAGGGGTCAGCGAGACTCAGAGAGTGCAAGTCCCCATGACGCCCTTGTGCTGGAAGACCTTGATGTCGTAACTGGTCCGCAATCCGTTCCGCACCCTGACCCAAGGCCAATATCTGGCCATATCCAAACAACTCGACGGCTGCGGCTGCAAGCGCTTGCGCCATACCCTGTTCGTTGGCTGCGCCGCAAGTGGCCTTCCGTTCGCTCACCTGCTCAGGTTCGGCCTTGCCGGCTTCAGTGTCATGATTCATGTGATTACCAGATAGCCTTCATCCGCATATCAACGGCGCCACCAAAAAAATACTCATCTGTTTTCATCAGCACTTGGAAAAAGGCAGCTTCGTCGACCCAGTGCAACATACGCTGTTGCGTATAATCGGGCCTTCCTTCATAAGAGACAGAGGCTTGCACCTCATATAAGTTGGTGCCCAATGGACAATGCATGCAGTCGAGTGTGACTTCAAACTGTTCTCCCGCGCAGACAGAGCGATGCCAGAATGTTGGTGTCCCTGCCTGCGTCCTGATGACCTCCATATCCTGGTTTAGTGTTCCCCAGGAATAGATCTTTAGCCCTTCTTTGTTCCGTATGCGAATAGCAACGTTGAGTTTATCGGTGGCAATGGTTGATTCACATAGGACACGGATTCGTAGCCGCTCGCCAGGATAGAAAACGGTACAGGTCTCGTTTTCAGCGTTGAGTGTTTCAACACCAATCACATGAACACCTCCGTCACCAAAGGATAAACCCTGGCTACGGCTCACAACAGCTTCGTTTCGAGCAGTTTGCGCTGTTGTCCCTGTGCCTTCTGGCTTAGACTCAGATGAGTGTTGATTTTGTGCTTTAGGGTTTGGCCGCTGGGTTTTGGTCGCTAACGATGAGAAGTAGGCTGACTCGTCATCGTGTAATTGCTTTCGGTAGGCTAATAGCACCTTCGCTGAGCTATCGACAATGACAGAACGGCCCGTCTGCAGCAGCAGTGCGCGTCGAGTCAGCGATCGGATCGACTCTTGATCATGGGAGACAAATAACAAGGTTAGACCTCGAGCTAACAGCTGCTCTAGCCTCTGAAAACAGCGCTTCTGAAATAAGGCATCGCCGACTGCCAAGGCCTCGTCAACGATAAGGATGTCAGGCTCGACTTGCACTTGGACGGCAAACGCAAGGCGCACAAGCATTCCGCTGGAATACGTCTTGACAGGCTGGTCTAAATAAGTCCCAATATCAGCAAATGCAGCGATATCATCAAAACGTGCGTCGATCTCCTCACGCTCAAGCCCTAGAATTGAACCGTTGAGGTAAACATTTTCACGACCGCTAAATTCAGGATTAAACCCTGAGCCAAGCTCAAGCAGCGCGGCAATACGCCCACGCGTGGCGACACGGCCGGTGGTTGGAGTGAGCGTGCCTGCAATGATCTGAAGCAAGGTGCTCTTGCCGCAGCCATTGCGACCGACGATGCCAAATGATTCGCCGCGTTCAACGCTAAACGAGATGTCTTGGAGTGCCCAGATCTCCTGATAGAGCGCCTGCGGATGGCATCGCTGCAGCAGCGTCAGTCTTGGTAAGAGAAATTGCTTCAGACGGTCTGTCGGCGATGCATAGATTTGATAACGCTTACCGACGTTCTCGACAATAATCGCGGCAGCATTAGAGGACATCGGCAAACCCCTTGCGGGTTTTTTGAAACCAAGCGAACCCAAGTGCCGTGATCATCATCGCCATCGTTAGATGTATACTCCAGGCCAGCCAAGCAATGGGCTCCCCCCACATCAAGATAGCGCGCGCAGTCTCGACTGCAAAGGTCAGGGGGCTGAGCTCAACAATCCTTCGCATTGGCCCTGATAGCATCTCAAGTGGATAAAAGATCGGCGACAGGAACATCATCGCGGCAGTGACGGGTGTGACAACTTGGCTCACATCGCGCAGATAGACCCCAAGCGATGAGAGCAGCCAGGTCAAACCCAGGAGCAGGAAGCAGAGCGGTAGTATCGCGATCGGCAGCCAAACGATCGTGATCGGTGGCAAACCGATCAAGATGAGGTAGAAAAAAAGCCACACCAACAAACTGATAAAGAAATGGAAGAGCGCTGACAGCACATTGACTTGCGCAAAAATCTCAAGCGGGAAAATCACGCGCTTGACGAGATTTGTGTTCGACACGATGATCGTCGGTGCTTTATTAACCGTCTCAGAAAAAAGATTGAACATCAGAAGCCCGGCGAACAATATTAATGCAAATTCACCTGTGCTCTCGCCCATTTTTGGCCATCTTGCGCGAAAAATGACGCCGAAGAAGAAGGTATAGACCATCAACATCAGCGCAGGCGTAAAAAACGACCAGAGTATGCCCAAGGCTGATCCGCGATAGCGCCCGACAACCTCACGTTGTGCGAAACTTTTTATCAATCCGCTATGCGCGATGGTTGAGCGAAGAATCGCCCTTGGCGAAGGGTCCTCGTTGCGCTGTTGTTTGCTGGTTGACCACTCTAGCCTCTGTAAATCAGGCTGCTTTGTAACTTCGGTTATCATGTGAGCAAGGCTTGGCGTTGAGCTGGGTGCATGATGTCATGTGCTGGGCTAAGGGCTAAGGGCTAAGGGCTAAGGGCTAAGGGCTAAGGGCTAAGGGAGGCAGGAACCGCTTGAGGAAAAAGAGAAAATTTATGCGCTCTCTAAAGATGCCGCGATCTCTGATACCGCCAAGCCTAGGCCGTACGCTGGGTTTGTTGCCGCGTATCGCGCGGGTCTTGCAGTCCGAGGGTGCTGCTGTACTCGCGCGCAAGGTTCGTCGCCGGCTGGCCGCGGTGCCGCTGAAGGTTCCGCAGCGGCCAACAGTGTATCGCTTACCACATCCATATCCACCGCTCAAGCTTGCTGCGGCGCCGCAACCCAGGGTCAGCATCGTTGTTCCCCTGAACAACGCGGCCGATGATACCTATCATTGTTTGTTCAGTATTCAGAGGGCGCCTTCAGCGGTCAGTTTTGAGGTCATCGTCGTCGATGATGGCTCGAGTGTGGAAATGACGGCCCTTCTGAAGCAAGCGCCTCATCTTGTTCGTCTTGATGCTGTGGCCAAAACCAATTGGGTTGACGACCTTAACCTGGGGGCAGGCGTTGCAAAGGCGGAATACCTCGTGTTTGTCAATAGCGAGGCACAGGTGCAAGCAGGCTGGCTTGATGCATTGGTGGCTGCGTTTGACAAGGGCGTTACTGTGGGGCTTGTTGGTGGCCAAATCCTGTCTCCAGACGGAAGACTGCAGGAGGCGGGCCGGAGTATCCGCCAAGATGGCTCAATCGATCGCCATGGCTTTCGCGATTTATCCTACCGTCCAGAGTACAGTTACCTGAGAGCGGTCGATTGCGTCTCTGATACCCTCCTCGCCATTCGTCAAGACCTCTTCGTGCGACTGAATGGCTTTGATCAGCGTTTCAGGTCAGCAGACTATGCTAGCGCAGATCTTGCCTTTCGGGCGAGGCAGTTAGGCTTCCGTATCCTTTACCAGCCGGAATGCGTTGTTGTCCGCAACAACAATTCCATCGATAGCGACAGCGAGACGGCAGAAGCTCAATCGGCGACAGAAGCGCAGGGGGACAGATCAGACCAGGCTGACCAGGCGCGGTTCCTCAAACGCTGGAATGCCGAGTTCCCAAGACATGAAGCTCCGGTTATCGACATAGATCATCACCAGGCGTCTAGACAGATCCAGCCTGTCCTGATTATTGATAGCTATCTGTTGATGCCGGATCGCGAATCGGGCTCGCAAAGGATGGTCAACATGATCGAGATCATGCAGCAGTTCGGCTGCAAGGTGACCTTTGCGGCTTCTAATCTTGAGGCCCCACAGCCGTATGTTCGAAATCTGCAACAGAAGGGCGTCGAGGTGCTTTATCGCCCCTGCGTTAAATCAATCAGACGTCATCTCGCAGAATGCGGTGGGCGATACGAAATGATTGTTCTGAGTCGCGCAGATACCGCCTCCCGCTCTATGGCCGACGTGCGGCGATATGCTCCCCAAGCGCGCTGTGTATTTGATACCGTCGATCTACATTTTTTGCGTGAACAACGCTATTCTGACCTCATGAACAATCAGCACGCGCGGAATATTGCAGCTAATCGGCGCCGCGAGGAGTTAAGCTTAATAGAGCAGGCTGATACGACACTTGTCGTCAGCAGTATCGAGCGTGACCTCCTCAAAGAACTCAAGCCAAGCGCAGATATTCGCTTGCTCTCGAATATCCACCAAGTCGAGTCTGATATTCCAGGCGATGCTGATCGATCAGGGGTGATCTTTATCGGTGCATTCGCTCATCCCCCGAATATCGATGCGGTATTATGGTTCTGCCAGGATATTTGGCCCCTGGTGGTCGCTAAGCATGCAACACTCACACTCTCTGTGATTGGAGCAGAACCTCCAAGGAAGATTCGCGCTCTTGCAAGTGAGCGTGTTCACATTCTTGGCCAGGTCGAACAGATCGCGCCTTACTTCAGGGGCGCTAAACTGTCAGTGGCGCCCTTGCGTTATGGAGCTGGGGTTAAGGGTAAGATCAACCAAAGTCTTGCCAATGGTCTTCCGGTTGTGGCAACCACGATGGCTGCTGAAGGGATGTTCCTTGAAGATGGCGCCTCTGCCCTGCTTGCCGATTCTCCGGAGGCATTTGCGCATGCCATCTCGCGTCTCATTGAGGATCAGAACTTATGGCGGATCTTATCTGCAGGTGGACTTGAAGTGACGCGGCGCCACTTTAGCTTTGAGGCGGCGCGGTCCATGCTGGCAACTCTGTTAAGGGTTGAAGATTTGGATACCAAAAACGGGTTGACATGACTGTGCTGACTTCTGTCGTCGTTGTTAATTATAATGCCGGACCACTACTTGCGGACTGTATTGAAGCAGTCTTGGCGTCGACGGTTGCCGTGGAGGTTATTGTCAGTGACAATGGATCAACTGACGACAGCCTAGCGTTGCTCAGTTTACGCTGTGGCAATCATCCCGGTGTTCAAGTCATTCGTCATGGAAAGAACCTGGGCTTCTCGGAAAGCAACAACCGAGCGCTTGCCAAGACCGATTCGACATCCGAATTTGTGTTGTTTCTGAATCCTGATTGCATTGTCGAAGCAGCGACTCTAGAAGGCGTCTTGAAGGTGCTCACCAAGCACCAAGACGGCGGCATGGCTGGATGTGTCATCCGGAATCCTGACGGATCTGAGCAGCATGCTAGTCGGCGTCGGATACCGACTCCCTGGAGCGCATTCGTCGGTGTGCTGCGGTTAGACAAACTCTTAGCTGGCCTTCCAGGGATTAAAGGTCTCAGCGAGATCGATAAACCCTTACCATCGACAGCCATCAAGGTTGAAGCGATCTCTGGATCATTCATGATGGTTCGCCGCAAGGCGTTAAACGACGTCGGGCTTCTTGATAGCAGCTACTTCCTGCACTGCGAGGATCTTGATTGGTTCGTGCGATTTGTCCAGGCCGGCTGGTCTTTGTACTTTGTGCCCTTCGTCTGGGTCACGCATTACAAAGGCGCCTGTAGCCATCGCCGACCTTTTTTCGTCGAGTGGCATAAACATCGAGGCATGGCGCGTTTCTTCTTGCGGTTCCAAGCCCCATCGTTCTCTTTTCCGATACGAATGCTTGTACTGCTGGGCATTTGGCTGCATTTTTTAGCGACGAGTGTGGGTATTCTGTTAGGGCGAATAGGGTTTCGGCGGCGCGTTCGCGCAGGTCAAGCATGATAGAAGAACGAGAGGATTGTTGGCTCAGAGGCCGAGTGGCGCTGATCACTGGCGTGACTGGCGGAATCGGGTCTGTGCTCGCGACAAGGCTGCTTGGGGTTGGTGCCCAGGTACGCGGTCTCACACGGACGCCGGCGCAGGCAAAGTCACTGTTCGGCAACTTGGCGATCGATCTCTGCTATGGGGATCTGCTCAAGCCCGACACACTCACATCAGCCCTCGATGGGGTTGCGGCCGTCTTTCATCTCGCGAGCTATGTGCCACCCCTCTCTTGTGTCGATCGGTATAACGCGCCAGGTCACTGGGCTGTCACGGCGACTGGCACGCAAGCGCTGATCAACGCCATGGCCTCTGCGACCACCGAGCGTCTCGTCTATCTGAGCAGCGTCAAGGCCATGGGCGATACCAGCGGAGCTGCAGCCCCTGCCGACGAAGCAGAGCGCTGCGAACCCCAAACCCTCTACGGGAGGGCAAAGTTGGAGGCGGAGCGCATTGTCTTGGCCGCAGGAGAAGCGCAAGGCCGACAGACCACAGTGCTGCGCATCCCGATGGTGTATGGCATCGATGATACCGGCAACATTCCGCGCATGGTCAGAGCCATTGCCCGTCGACGATTTCCACCTTGGCCGAATCGGCCCAACCGGCGATCAGCGATCCATGTGAACGATGTTGTCAGCGCGCTCCTTTTGTGCCTGAGCTCTACGCAAGCCAATGGAAAGACCTACCTAGCAACCGATGGCAACAGTTACTCAACGCGGTGGATTTACGAAGAGGCCACGCGAGCTTGTGGACGGCAGCCGCCTCCATGGGGCGTTCCGGTATGGCTGCTAGGCGCTGCAGCAGTCTTGGGTACCGGTATCGAAAAGCTCACGCGGCGGGGTATCGGGTTAAATCTGGAGACCCTAGAAAAGCTCAGGTCAGACGCCTGGTATGATGCAAAACGAATCAGCACTGACCTAGGCTTCGCCGCCTCCCATGATCTAGCCGCAGAGATTTCGCGTTTGGTCGCTCGCCTCGAGGATCGTGAAGCATTGGATTGATGCGATGCTAGCCTCTATTCACGGCAAATCAAGCATTCAGCGCTTCCAGCTCGGCCTGGGTCATCTCATGGATCAGCGCCTCAAAACTCACCTCGGGCTCCCAGCCCAACCGAGCGCGCGCCTTAGAAGCATCGCCAACCAGATTGAAGGATTCAGACGGGCGCAGCATGCCCGGATCCGTCTCGACATAGGCTCGCCAGTCAAGGCCAACGGCATGAAACGCCTGCTCCAACACATCCTGAACACTGTGCAGCTGACCCGTGGCAAACACATAATCATCGGCGCTGTCGTGCTGCAGCGACAGCCACATACCGCGCACCGTATCGCGCGCATGCCCCCAGTCGCGCTGGGCAGAGGTATCGCCCAACATTAGCTTGTCTTGCTGCCCGGCTTTGATCGCCGCTGCCGCCCGACAAATCTTGCGCGTCACAAAGCCCTCGCCGCGTCGCGGAGACTCATGATTGTAGAGGATGCCATTGACCGCAAAGAGCCCATGCGCCTGCCGATACACCTTCACCATCTGGGTCGCAAAGGCCTTCGCACAGCCATAGGGATTCACCGGATTGACCGGCGTCGACTCATCTTGAGGCGCCTGCTGCGGGCGCCCAAAGAGCTCTGACGAGGTCGCGTGAAAGAAGCGCGGCGCATCGGGCAGATCGCGCAGGATCTCGAGCAAGCGCAAGGTCCCCATGGCGGTGAATTCACAGGTCGTCTCCGGGATCTCGAAGCTCAGGCCAACGTGGCTCTGCCCGGCAAGGTGATAGACCTCCTGTGGTTTGACCCGGCTCAGCACCCGGCGCAAGGTCGTCGGATCATCGAGATCCGCGTAGTGCAAGAACAGGCGTTGGTTATAGATCTCACGATCATGATAGAGATGCGCCAGCCGACTGCGCTCGAGCGTGCTCGTGCGCCGAACGGCGCCGTGCACCTCGTATCCCTTGGCTAACAGCAGCTCGCTCAGATAAGAGCCGTCCTGTCCTGTAATACCCGTAATAAACGCGATCGACATACGCATGAACCTATTCTGTATCCTAACGCCGCTTGATTGACAAAGTTTGATGGACGAAGTCAACGCCACCGCCACCGCCACCGCGCAACGAGTCAAATCCTCGTAATGCGAGACGGCGCCGCTCGAAAAGCCGCTGCACCTGGCTCAGCAGCAGGCTCAAGCCCAGCACCGCCGCCAGGCTCGCGGGCCAAAACAGCGGGTCATCGACCTCCAGCCACTGCCCCACCCAGAGAAAGACCAGAAAATGCGCGATGAACACCGGATACGCCAGATCCCCCAATAGGCGGTCGAATCCCAAGCGCCGCGGTCGCTTCGCACCCAAGACCAACACCAAGACCGGCACAAACACCAACGCACCAAGCCACTGCTCCTGCGCATAGCCCCGCCCCAGCAGCCCATAGGCCGGTGCCACAACCAAGAACAGGGCCGCCACGGCCGCCCAAAGTAACAGCACCAGCGCGCCTGCGCTGCGCGCCAACAGCAGGCCGAAAATGAAAAACACCAACACCCCTGGCAGATACCGATAGCCGAAGGCATCGGCACCAAAGACCGGCGTATCATAAGCGACTGCCGCCGCCTGCACCCCCAGGCTCAGCAGGCCCAGCACCAGCAGCCAGCCCGGACGCAGCCCAACCAGCAGCGGCACCAGCAGATAAAAATGCAGCTCCGCCGCTAGCGACCAAGCCGGCGGAATCAGCGGATGCGGTAGCAGCGCAGGGATCTCCAACGGGGGGAACACATAGTTAGCCGGCAACAACAGCGTGTTCAGCAGCACGCTCAACAGCCCAGGCTCCTGCGCCAGCAGAGGCAGCCATGGCGGCACCTCCAGCAGCCACAGGCTCACCAGGCTCAGCCCCAGCACCAGCCAATACAACGGCATCAGTCGCAGCAGCCGATCCCGATAAAATCCGCGTATCGGGCGCACCCCATGCGCGCGGAAACGCAGGTAGCTCTTCTGCATCAGATAACCGCTGATGATATAGAAGCACACCACCGCCATCACCCCGACATTGAAGCGCAAGCGAGCGCCGGGAAAGTGCGATAGCATCACCGCCAACGCCAGGCTAAGCCGGATCATTCCAAGCATGTCGAAACAGAAACCTGTCGCCGTGATCGATGATTAAACGCGCCGTACACAGCTCAGTCGCCCTCACCATGCGCTCTTTCGCGCGCGATGCCTGGCGCTACCGCAATTTCATCCTCAGCAGCATCCTGGCCGATGTGCGCCAGCGCTTCGCGCGCAGCCGTATCGGTGGTGCCTGGGTCATCATCCATCCGCTCGCCCAGGTGGCCCTCTTCGCACTCATCCTCTCCAAGATCCTCTCGGCCAAGCTGCCCGGCATCGACAGCCAATTTGCCTATGCGATCTATCTCAGCGCCGGCATCCTCGCCTGGAGCCTGTTCGCCGAGCTGCTCAACAGCGGAGCGACGCTGTTCATCAGCAATGGTGAGCTGCTAAAGAAGATCGCCTTCCCGCGCATCTGCTTGCCCATCATCATGGCCGGCACCGCCCTCGTCAATCATGTCAGCCTGCTGCTCGCCATCCTCATCATCTTCACCCTGCTTGGGCATCTGCCGACTCGCTTGCTGCTGTGGATGCCGTTATTAATCGTCCTCATGACCGGCCTCGGCCTCGGGCTTGGCTTAGTGCTTGGCGTGCTGAACGTCTTCATGCGCGATGTTGGGCAAGTCTTGCAGCTGTTGCTGCAATTCGGCTTTTGGCTCACGCCCATCGTGTACATGCCCGAGATTCTGCCAGACTCGGTGCGCCCCTGGCTGCTGCTCAACCCGGTGCAACCCCTCGTGCGTAGCTACCAAGACGTGCTCTCCTTCCAGCAGCCGCCCGCGCTTGGCGCCCTACTTGCGAGCGCGCTGCTCGCTGGCCTGATGCTGGTGCTCGCGCTATGGCTCTTCCGTCGCGCCGAAGCCGAATTGGTCGACCAGCTATGAACGTGATCGAAGTGCAAGGCCTCGGCAAGGCCTATCGGCGCTACGCCTCGGGCTATCAGCGCCTGCTGAGCTGGTTCGGCGCCAAGGTGCAGCCGGTGGCCGAAGACTGGGTACTCCGCGACATCGACTTCAACCTTGCCCAAGGCGAAACGCTCGGCATCATCGGTCGCAACGGCGCCGGCAAGAGCACCCTACTCAAGCTCATCGTCGGCACCCAGCGCCCCAGCACCGGGCAAGTTCGGCTCCAGGGCAGCATCAGCGCCATCCTCGAGCTCGGCATGGGCTTCAATCCCGAGCGTAGCGGCCTGGATAATGCCCGCCACGCTCTCGGCCTCATGGGGCACGACAGCGCCGCTAGCGCATGCCTGTTACCCGCGATCGAGGCCTTCGCCGAGATTGGTGAGCACTTTACCCAACCCATGCGCACTTACTCCAGCGGCATGCAGATGCGCGTGGCCTTTGCCGTCGCCTCCGCGCAAGCGCCAGACCTGCTGGTGGTCGACGAGGCCCTGGCCGTTGGCGACGCCTACTTCCAATACAAATGTTTCCAGCGCATGCGCCAGCTGCGCGAGGGCGGCACCGCCATCCTCTTCGTCTCGCACGACAGCGGCAGCGTGCTCAGCCTCTGTGACCGGGCCCTGCTGCTCGACGCCGGGCGCCTTATCAGCCAAGGCGACCCGCGCAGCGTGCTCGATCACTACAACAGCCTGCTCGCCGGCCAGGAAACCCAGCGTGCCGACCATCAGGCGAGCCAAGGCGTCTCACGCTATGGCAACGGCCGCGCCCGTCTCGATTCTGTCACCATTGGCACTGAGGCCGGCCCTCAAGACACCTTCCTGGTCAACCAGCCCTGCTGCATCCGGGTCAACGTCCAGGCCCATGAATGCCTGCCTGAGCTCACCATTGGCTTCAGCATCCGCGACCGCTTCGGCCAAGTCATCCACGGCACCAACACCCACCACCTGCGCTTCCCCTTGCGCGAGCTGCCCGCCGGCACGCAGCACCGGGTTCAATTCAACATCGCCCGGCTCGCCCTCGGCCCCGGCGACTACCATATCAGCGTCGCCCTGCACACCGGCGTCGAGCACAGTACCGAAAACTTTGACTGGTGGGACGCAGCAGCCACCTTCACCGTCATTGCCTTATCCGAACACACATTTGGTGGTATAGTCGCGCTCGATGTTGAAGCCCAGCGGCTTGTGCCCTAGTAGGCGCAGGTGCACTCGCTCAGGAAGAACGCCACGCTTGCATGCCCCCAGTCGAATCTCCTGATGCGTCCGCGGTCACGTCCGTGTCGCAACCCCCAATCGCGTCGTCGCCGCCACAACAGCCAGCGAGACCCCAACGGCTGGACTGGATAGGACCGCCCAGCCCCTGCGCGCCCGAAGACCTGCTCGGCCCCGCCTTCGCGCTTCGCCTGCAGTGTTTTCCAGACTGGAGCCGCTATCTCGATCACCTGGCCAGCCGCCCCTTCGCCACTGCCCTGATCCTAGCCGCTCCACCGCCGCCCGAGGCCCATGCCTTCCTCGACTGGTTTGCCCAGCGCGGTGTGCTGCTTGGCACCACCAGCCCGGTGCTGCGCGCCGAGCCGCCGGAAGCCGCCTGGCTCAGGTTGGTACGCCTGCTCGTCACCGACGCAGAACCGGTCGGCGCGCTAGCGTTGCCTCGCGGCAGCTACCTGGCCTGCATCGGCGGTGGCGTCGCGCCCCGGCTGCCAGAACAGTGCCACGCCGAGGCCTATGCTGATCTCAGCCCCGTCTTACGGCAGCACAGACTGCGAGTCAGCGCCCAGCAGACCATCGACCACCTCAGCGCGCCTCCTGTCATGTCGGATTCGTCTCGCCACCCTCTCGCACAGCAAGGGGCCGTTTCGGCGCCCCCCCTGCCGGCTGCCACCCCAAGCGTCAGCATTGCGATACCGCGCCCCAGTCCGCGCCGACGTGTCGGCCGGCTGCTGCGCTCGCTCGCCGCCAGGCCCGGGATTGGGCCGATTCTGCGCTGGGGCTGGGCCTTCCTCAGGAGTGGCGATACCCGGCAACTGGTCGCCGTGCTCGAGCGGCAACAAAACCATCACCAGCACGAATACCAAGCCCTGCTCGAGCGCTTACAGCAGCAAACCGCGCAACTACAGCGGCTGCAGACCGATCAGCAACAGCACCAGCAAGCCCTGAGCGAGCGCCAGCAACAGCAGGCTGAGCAACTGCAACAGCAGCAGGCGGCGCAACAGCAGCAGGTTATGCAGCTAGAGCAGCTTCAAGCCGAGCAACAACAGCATCAGCACAGCCTGAGCGAGCAACTGCGCCAGCAGGGCGAGCAACTGCACCAGCACAGCGAGCAACTGCACCAGCAGGGCGAGCAACAGCGCCAGCAGGGCGAGCAACTGCACCAGCAGGGTGAGCAACTGCGCCAGCAAGCCGCGTATCTGCAAGACCAGCGAGCCGATCTACAGGCCTATCACCAGCACGCCAACGAACAGATCGCCCCGCTGCGCGACGCGCTCAGCCAACTGCACCTCCCCAGCGGCCAACTGCCGGCACTGCATGTCCAGCCCATGGCAGACCTACTGCGCAACGCGCGCGAGGGCATTGCCCGCGAGAACAACCCAGCCCTGTTCGCAGAGATTGATGAAGCCAACCTGCGACAGCTCTACCTCGGCGAGCTCGCAGGACCCGAGCGTCATGCCAACCTACGCGCGCAATACCAGGCCTATCGCCCCCACCTGCTGCCCGCCCAGGGGCCGGTGCTTGATGTCGGCTGCGGCATGGGCGACTGGCTCAGCTACCTCGCCGAGCAAGGCGAGCGCGCGCTCGGCATCGACAACAACCCCTACGAGGTCGAACGCTGCCGCCAACGCGGCCTGCTCGCCGAATGCGCCGATGGCCTCGACTGGCTCGCCACCCAGTCCAACACCTACGCCCTGATCACGCTCATGCAGGTCATCGAGCACATCCCGCGCGCTCAGCTCGACCCCCTGCTCGCGGCCCTCGCCAAGGCCCTCCGCCCCGGCGGTCGGCTGCTGCTGGAAACCCTCAATCCCGCGCATCCACTGGCACTCAGCCTGTTCTACAATGACCCCACCCACCAGCGCCCGTTGCCGGTGGAATACCTGAGCTTCCTAGCCCAGATGGCTGGCCTCGTCCCAGAACAGGTGCTCTATACCTACCCGGTTGAAGTCGTGGCGAGCGCGCAATCATTGCAGAGTCCCCATTACATCAACTACGGCCTCCTGCTGCGAAAGCCTTGAACACACTCGCCATCGACCTGCAGGCCTGCCAATCGCCAGGTTCCGCGCAGCGCGGCATTGGCCGCTACGTGTGGAACCTGTGCGAGGCCCTCTGGCCCTTATTGCGCCCACGCACAGCGCTCGTGCTGCTGGCCAGTGGCCAATACCCGCTGCCGCGCCGCGGCTGGGTGCACCAGGCGCTTGAGCAAGACGGTGCCGAGCTGCGCCTGCTGCAAGACCTTGAGCCCGGCGACACGCGCGCCGCGCGCCAGCGCAACGCCCTGCGCTACGGCGCCATGCTCGAGGGCTGCGACGCCGTCTTCATTGCCAGCCCGTTCGAGGAAGACCCCGGCGTCGCCGTGCCTGACAGCCGCGACGCCCTCGCCGGCCGGCGCTTGATCACCCTCCTCTTCGACCTCATTCCCTATCGCTTTGCCGAGCGCTACCTGGCTGACCCGGCCACCTCATTGCGCTATCACGCCCGGCTGCAGCTGCTGCGCGAGTCCGACCAGGTACTCGCCATCTCCGAGGCCAGCCGCCAGGATGCCATCAACTGGCTTGATCTCGTCCCCGCGCGCGTGCATACCATTTTTGGTGCCGTCAGCCCCGAGTTTCATCCGCTGACCGCCACCGAGACCGACGACGCCGACCGCACCCAAGCCGAGCATGGGCTCAGCCGACCTTTCCTCCTTTACACCGGCGGCGACGACTGGCGCAAAAACCTCGACGGTCTCATCGCCGCCTATGCCGCAATCGCCCCGGAGCTGCGCCAACGTCATCAGCTCGCCATCGTCTGTCGCCTCACCCCGGCGGCGCGCACGCGCTACCAAGCCGAAGTCCGCCGTGCCGGCCTCGGCGACGACGAGGTACGATTGACCGGCTACATCTCCGACGCCCAACTGCGCCACCTCTGCGCGCGCTGCCAGGCGCTGGTCTTTCCATCGCACTACGAAGGCTTTGGCCTGCCCATCGCCGAGGCCATGGTCTGTGGTCGCCCAGCCATCGCCGCCGACAACTCCAGCCTCATCGAACTCGTCACTGACCCCGCTGCCCGCTTCGACGCTAGCGACAGCGCCGCCATGGCACGCGTCATGACGCGCCTGCTCACCGACCACGCCTGGCGCGAGGCGCTCACCGCCCAGGCCCAGGCCCGCGCCCCGGAGCTGCGCTGGTCGGCAGTGGCCGAGCGCGCCCATGCCGTGCTCGCGCCCGCATTGGCCACCGCCAGCGCACAGCAGCACTTGCCCGGCAGGCACCGGCGCCGCGCGCCCAAACCGCGCCTGGTCTTCTTCGCGCCCATCCCGCCCCAGGCCAGCGGCATCGCCGACTACAGCGCCCACCTCGCGCTGCAGCTCGCGCGCCACTTCCGCATCACCTGGGTCATCGACGGCCAGATCCGTGACATCCCGCCGCGGCTGGCGCACGTCTGTGAGCTGGTGCCGGCTGAAGCCTTCCAGCCCCAGGCCGACGCCCGCGTGCTCTACCAGCTCGGCAACTCCGAATTCCACCTCTACCAACTGCCCTGGCTGGCGCGCTACCCCGGCACCGTCACCCTGCACGAGATCCAGCTCGATGGCCTTGCCTGGCTGGCGCAGGAACAGCTACCAGGGGGTATCGCGGGACTGCTGCGCCCTGAGGCCGCGGCCCGCCTCAATGCCGTGCTCAAGCGTGCCCCCCAGCCCGCGCTGCGCAGCGCCCTGCTGGCGGACGCCCTGCTCTGGCACATCGCCACCCATAGCCAGCGTTGCGTGGTCCATTCTCGCCATGCTCAGGACTTGCTGCGACAGGCCCTGTCGCAGAACCCGCCGCCGCTGCTCTACCTTCCGCACGGCGCCCGCAGCCCGAAAGCACCGGCCAGCGCCGACGAGCGCGCCCAGCTGCGCGCGCGCTGGACGCTGCCCGAAGACGCCTTCATCATCGGCACCTATGGCATCCTGGCCCCCTCCAAAGGCATTGGCCTGTTGGTTGACGCCCTCGTGACGCTGCCTGCCGACGCACGCCAGGGGCTACTGCTGCTCTTCGCCGGCGCCGCGCTCGACCAGGCCTGGCTCAAACGTCAATGCAACCGCCTGCGAGATGCCGGCATTGCCTACAAACACAGCGGCGCCCTGCCCGATGAAGCCTTCGATCAACAGATGCGCCTCGCCGATCTCGGCGTCTCGCTGCGCCTGCACAGCCGCGGCGAATCCAGCGGCGCGCTGCTGCAGCAGCTCAGCAACGGCCTACCGACGCTGGTGAACAGCATCGGCAGCTTCGCCGAGTTTCCGGGCGCAGCGCTCGCCCAAGTGCCGGTCAACAACGCCCAGGCCCTCGCCGCCGAGCTGATGCGGTTACGTGCCGACCCCCAAGCGCGTACCCGACTAGCTGACGCAGCAGCGCGACTGTTGCGCTCGCGCAACTGGGCGCGCATCGCCAGGCTCTACGCGCGACGTGGTATGGAAGCCGAGCGACAAACGCCTTTCAGTGTAAGGGTGCACACTTGAGCGCCACCTTTAACGTCTTTTTGAAAGCCTCTGTTGGTATAAATGACGCGGCTTGTTTTTTCGTGACACACGCGCTAAGCTCCCGACTGCCGCCCCTACGCAACAAGCTGGAACTTGTCACCTTCAGCCTGTTATCCTTGCACCGTTACTGAATTTCGACCCCCTCCCGATTTAGGAGATCAGCATGGCCACAACACCAGAACTCATTACCTCCCTCTACGTCTCGATGTTCAACCGCGCCCCAGATCAGGACGGGTTCAACTTTTGGTTGAACCAGGCCCAGCTCTCGGGCTTGAACGACTTTGAACTGATGGACCAGATGGCGGCCGGTTTCTCCCAGCATCCCGCGTTCGATGCCATCTACGGCGACGTCGACAACGCCGGCTTTGTTGAAGCGTTGTACCTGAACATTGGCGGCAACCCAGGTGATGCCGATGGTCAGCAGTTCTGGGTTGACAGGCTGAACGCCGGCGAGGCGCGCTCCGTGGTCGTCGCCGAGTTCACCTACGGCGTGCTCACCGCCGACATCACTGCAGAAAACTTCCCCGGCCTCTCCGCGGAAGAGCTGGCCGCCGCCCAGCTGCGTCAAGATCAACTACAGAACCGCGTCGACGTCTCCCAGTTCTATGTCGTGCAGATGGGCGCGCAGTCGAATCTGAGCCCGGGCACCGACCCGATGGATCTCGACTCGCTGATGCAGGATCTCGGCTACGTCTCCAGCATCGCGATCCTCAACGACTTGGGCGCTGACACGGCCGTGCGCGACGAGCGCCTGGACTTCCTGGCCACCAACCCAACGCCAACCGAGGTCATCGAGACCTTCGATCCGGGCATCCTGCCGCCGGGACCGACGCCAGAGCCGGGCGACACCATCATGCTCACGCCCGATGCTGACCGTGGCGCAGACTTTGTGGGCACCGCAGACGAAGACACCTTCGACGCCCCGATCAGCACCATCCAGTTCCTCAATGGCAACACCCTCAACACCGGGGACGTGCTGGACGGCAATGGCGGCAACAACACCCTGCAAGCCGAGCTGATCAACGACGGCTTCGTCACCGGCATTGGCGCCGTGCGTCCAACCACCACGCGCATCCAGGATGTCAAAATCACGGCCTTGCAGACGACGGGATTCAATACCGTCACCCTGGATGCCGCAGACATGGTCGATATCAACAATATCGGCTCGTTCCGCAGCAACGCCTCGCTGACCATCCAAGATCTCACCACCCTGACCAACCAGGGCATCGCGCGCAACACCGACGCGATCACCATCTGGATGGATCACACCCAGAACGTCAATACAGGCAGCGGCCCCTCGGACCTGAGTGTCTACTTTGACGAGAACTACCTGCTCGCCGGCCGAGCCGCCGAGGGCCGCGTGTTCTTCTGGCTGCTCGATCAGGACGCCGATCTCGTGGGCGATCCGCTGCTGACCAACAACAATGTTGACGGCATTCGCTTCTCGATCGCCGGTGGGCCGGAAATCGCGCTCTTCGATCCAGCAGCACTGGAGGCCGACACGCACCCTCAGTTCGTCGCTGCGCTGCAGCCGGCGCTGCGGGAACTCATTAGCAACGGAACGCTCCCGGCAGGCACAACCCTGACGCTCGATACAGAGAACACGCGCACCACCTTCTTGGACAATGGTCAGCGTTCCTCCGAGGTTCCATCCATCGTACTCACCACCGGTGATGGATCTCCGGTCGAGCCGGTTGGTTTTCGCTTTAACGAGGACGAAACGGGCGACTTCAACATCTGGGCCCGTTCAGGGTCGGACTTCGAGGTCGAAGACCAACTGGTCACCAGCAACATCGAACTCCACAAGGTCGGTCGCGGCAGTGAAGGCGGTGATCTCATCGTTGGCGGCAAGTCCGGCAGCCAGTTCTCCGATGGCGTCGAAGTCTTCAACGTCCGCGTCCATGGCGACGACAGCAAGCCGAGCAACCTGGCAACGCTGCGGACCACCAATAACGATCTGGAGCAGATCCATATCTCGACCCATCCGGACTATGTGGATGGTGACAGCCACGCCAGTCTGACGGTGCGCGGCACTCCCGCCACCCTCATCAACCCAGCGGTTAGTCCCTTCGGTCAGCCCAGCCTGGAGATGGTTAACGCCAACGAGTTCCTCGGCGATCTGAGCCTGGGTTCGCGTGTTGCCGTTCAAAACCTCACCACCCTGAACGCCACCGGTGGCGGTGATGTCGATTTTACTGGCGACATTGTCAATCTGGGCAATCCTTCATACCAAGACTACAGCTACATCAACGACAAGCACTACAGCTACACCACTGGCAGTGGCGATGACGTTGTTACCGTGCGCGTGGACCCAGAGGTCTCCGCCTCTAGCCAGTCTTCGCTCACCGTGCGTACCGGCGGCGGAGATGACGTGGTTGATGTCCAACATTCGCTCGCCCCAAGCGTCTCGCAGCCGTCCAACCACTTCAACCTGATGAACATCGACATCGATGCCAGCAGTGGTGACAACGTGGTGAACGTCGCCGGCTATGGCGCAACCGATGTCACCACCGGCGCTGGCAACGACCTCATCAGCACCGATTGGGACTGGCTCGACCAAGCGCCAGCAACCGCGGTGACGGTGGCAACGCAACTGCAAAACGGTGGCGCCACCGCCTCCTGGCTGGTCAATGCCGTCACCAGCGCCTCGGGGCCGGTCGGCAATGGCAACACGCAATACAAGATGTTCCAGACCACGGTCGTGGTCGAATATCAGGGTATTCGTTCCGGCCCTGTCCAGATCGACTATACCGACTACGTCACCTCGGCCGAAAGCATCAACCAAGCCGTCATGCAGGCCATTGAAGACGACCCGCGCCTGTCCAAGCTGCTAGATGTCAGCGAGGTGCGTGATTATGGGCTGATGATCGAGTCGCAAGTCGCGCGGGCGCTCAATCCTGGCGACCTCAACATCGACTTCATCGCGCCCAAGTATGCCGAGGAGATCAACGGCAGCAACTTCACCAACAACCGCTACAACACCGACGACATCCGCTTCGACAGCCGCGGCCAGGTGACCGAGACCGACCTCGAAGCGGCTTGGCAGGCCTGGTACCCCAACTCCGAAGGCATTGGCCAAGGCAGTGGCACCGGTATCTATGCGGGTGTCGCCAACGCACAAGCCATGTTCAACGCGATGTGGAATTCGGTTGAAGACAACAACCTGGACCTGCTCGATGGCCAGCTGCCGCCTTATCAGGTCGCGAACGTCAGAACCGGCATCAACAGCAACACCCTGACCCAGAACGTCATCGACGCCGGGGCGGGAACGGACGTGATTGCCCTGAGCAGCAACACCGGTGGCAGCTTCGATACCGTAGTGCTCAATGACAATTTCGGCCACAACGTCATCATGAACTTCAACACCGGTGCCGTCGCTGGCGTCGCCGACGCGTTGGATTTCCGAGGCTATCTTGACCCCATCGCCGATGGCCGCGGTGCGTCCGTCAATAACGATCGCACCCTCGACCGCGTGCAGCAGCAGGCGCAGTACAGTTTCAGTGGGCTGGTCAACAACGCCGTCGACCACAACAGCGTGGTGGCAGTCAATCTCTCGGCTGTCTGGACTGAGCTGACCGCGAATGCCGACGACCGCCCGCTGCGCTTCGAGGACGTAACCGCCGCCATGGTGCAGCGCGCCCTGCAGGAGCAGGGTCAAAACCTGGTCAACACCGGCACGGTCAACAACAACGACCAGATGGAAGGCAGCCAGTTCGTGATCATGCTGATCAAGGATCGCGAGATCATCCTGAACGGCCAGGACAACCGCTCGCAGTTGGCCCCTCTGAGTCTCAACGACGATAACGCCAAGATCTTCTCCGGCACCATCAGCGATTGGGATGCGGATGACAACGAGTGGACCTACAGCCTGACCGAGCGGGGCACCCTGGAGTTTGGTCGCATGTTCAGCAGCTTGACCAGCATCACCGCTGCCAGCATCACCGGCACCGCAGCCGCCGACGCCAAGGAGGTGGCGGTTGCCGAGTACCTGCGTGATGTCGCCGATGCCCAAGATCCAGTCGGGGCATTGACTGTTGCCGAGGCACAAGCCGCGCTCGACGGTGAGGATCCGCCGGCTACCTGGCAGATTCGGGACACCGCCGAGAACATCCTCGCGGCAAGCCAGATGCTCGTCATCACCGGCGCCAACCTGGTCTCGCTGAGCCAAGCAACCACCGTTGCCTTGGCTGGCCAGATGCGCGGCCTGGACAACTTCAGTGACCTCTATGACCTAGAGGATAGCTGGAGCAACCTCGGCGACGAAGACAACAGCGCGATCGTTGATGAGGCGAGGACGCTGACCCTGAACGCCCCCCCGGAAGGCACCGATCTGGGCGAACTGACCCCGTACCAGATCACTGTCATCGAACGCGCCCAGAACGGGGCTCAGTTCGAGTGGCAGCCGGAGCAGCCAGACGTCAATGTGTTCACCGTGCAGGAGGCGATAGACGCGGTAGAGCTGCCCGCTGAGTACAGCATCGAAGACACCGCTGAGAACATCCTCGGCAACGTCGGAACGGTTGATGATGTGGTCACCGCAGCGGCTGCAGTCGAATTGTTCGACACGGAGCTGGTGACGGTCCAGGAAGCCCGTGACCTGCTTGCGTTGAGGGATCAGGATGTGAACTTCGTCGGTCAGTACAGCCTCGAGGATGAATGGGCTGTGCTCTCCGCTCCGGCCAACGCCGACATCGTTGATGGAGCAGAGGCGCGTCAACCGTTGACCCTGACCGATGCCGTGGGTTCGACCATTGCATACACACCAAGCCAGCAAGGGCTTGTCGATCGTGTGGAGCTTGCGCAGCCTGGTGTCTTCAACTTTGAGGAACTCGAAGAACCGGTGGATACGCGCGTCACCGAGGTGATGGACGGTGTCTGGGTGGATGGCACCATTGACTTCGATCCAGAAGATGCGGATCAAATCCGTCTGGATAACGACGTCGACTACGTCACCTTCGATGTCAACGTCGAGCCACTTGGCCCGGGTGAAGGCAGCATGTACGCGGTGACTGGCCTGATCACCAACTTCACGGCTGGAGCGATGGGTGCGGTTGGCGATATTCTGAATCTGGAAGACCTGGATCTCGGAGGAGGGATTCAGCTCACCATTGACCCGGTCAGCTCCGGATTCACGCCAGACGAAGCAACCCCGGATGTCGGTGATTTGGACATCTTCTTGAAGCTCGGTGCGAACGATGTTCCATTCGCCCTCTTTTCGTTGGCAGACGTCGATGCCGCCGCGCTGGGCTTGGATACCACGGACGGGGCGAGCTTGGTCAACTCCTTGGAAGCGGCTGAGTGGTTGGTGCTCTAATCCGCGTCCGGGGCGCTAACGGCCTCTGATACACCAAGGTCCGCCCACTGGCGGCCTTGGTGTTCGCGATTGCGGATGCAACCTTCCCTCCTCCGGCTCTCAACTTGACTAACGATCATTCCGAATTCGATGACGCCAGGCTAGCGCGACCACGCTTCCACAACTCTGTCAATGCTCTTGGAGACCATCATGGCGACTGAAAACGCGACCCTTTTTGTCAACACATTCATGCAGGCCTTGGCCGACGGCTATCACGGCGCTCCGGTTGTTCTGAATCCACAGTTACAAGCGGTGTTTGCGCGTGTGCTGAGCCGTCAGGTCAGCTTTGATGAGAACGACCAGGCGGAGACGACTCCGGCCTTCAACAACTTAGCGCCCATCTTTACCTTTATCCTAAGTCCAGTCGGGGAACGTCCCCTCGCCCCGACCGGGGCGAATGGGTATACCCCGGCTCAGCTCGATGCGGCCAGAGACGAGGCCCAGGCTGCAGTCGCCCCGCCCGGCGTGACCCTCACGCTCACTCCAGGTACCGACTTCGTCGGCCCTGAAGAGCCGGCTGATCCCTCGGCCTTTGACGGAGAAATCTTCCTCAGCACCGATGAGAACAACACCATTGAGGGCGAAGTGTCCGCAAGCTCCGCCGACCGCACACTGAACACGACCGACCAGATCGACGGCGGTGGTGGCGAAAACACCCTCGATGTCACCATGAACGCCTCCTTCGCCGGCTTCAACGGTGACGGCGGTCTGACCAATGTCCAGACGGTCAACCTCACCAACTCCGGTTCGTCGGTCCGCAACTTCAACGCCACCGGCGTCGAGGGCGTGCAGACCTACAACCTGAGCGGTCCGCTGAGCCTCAGCGAGCTGGCCAGCCTGGCCCCCATGATCAACCTCGCTGATCGCGCCAGCGGGACCGCCACCCTGACCTTCCAGGCAGGGGTAACCACGCCGGGTGGTAGTACCCTCAACCTTGGCTTCGAGAACCTGGGGTCGAGCAACAATGACGTGACCGTGACGGCGGACGATGCAAACGACAGCATCGAAAACCTCACCGCGATGGTGACCGGCGACAACTGGGTAGCGTTGGATAATAACGGCTACGAAACCATCACCACCTCGGGCGAGGGCAATCTGGCGCTGGACGCCACGGCGTTAGTGGGTAATGTGGTGTCCAGTGTCGACGCCAGCGCCCAGACCGGAAACTTCGGGCTCATGATTGATAGCGGTTCCTTAGTCAGTGCCGCCGAGATCAGGGGCGGAACCGAGGGCGCCAATTCGCTCACCTTGGATGGCGTCAGCGCGACCACAACCACCTATCAGATGAGCGGCATCCAGACGCTACGTCTTCAGGGCAATAGCGACGCGCTGGTCTTCTCGGGCATCAACGTCACCGGGCTGACCAATATCGAGTTGGCGGACGATTTTGTAGGTGCCGCCGTGGCGAACAACCTCGGCAACGTCAACCTTGGTGTCACCCTCGAAGGTGAAAATACCAATGGCGGCTCCCTAGCGGTCGGCAACAGCGCTGAGACCAGGGCGTCGGTCGAGGCAGACGCCGGTGCCACCGAGCTGCAAGACAACAACACCGGCATTACCGCCGATCAGGCCGCAGCGCTGACGCTCGAAGTCTCCGAGATGTCGAGCTATCAAGGCGCTGTCAGCGCTGACAACGCGACCTCGTTCGAGATCATCGCCGACGGTCAGGTTACCTTATCTACCGTCGCTCTAGGCACGAATGCCTTGGACGCGGTGATGACGTTCAACCATGCAACTGAGGACAGTGACCTCAACCTGACCGCAGCCGATTTGGACTCGCTGACTGTAGCAACCGAGTCAGATCTGAATCTAACAGGGAGCACCTTGACGGCCCTCACCGATCTTGAGGTCACCACTGACGGAACCTTCACCGGGGTCGATCTGGCCGCCGCGCAGAACATCACCCTGGACGGCTCTGGTCAGGTCGTGCTCGGCAACTTGGGCGGTGGAGCCAAGACCACTGGTCTCACCTTTGCCGCCGATGGACTGACCGGCACAACGGCGGTTCCCTCGGCCTTGAACGTGGGCACGATTACGGACAACAAGAGCGCCAATACCAGCATCACGCTGACCGATATCACCGGTGATGTGACGCTAGGCGCCATCGAAACCCGTGACCTCACCTTGAATGCTGCGGTCGACGCAGGGACGCTCACAATAGGTGTGATTACCAATGCCCGCCACGTAAATGTCACTGCGTCCGTGACTGGAGATGAGACCGAAGCACTGACGATCGGCGCGATGGCAAGCGCGGATGGTGATCTACGCGATGTCAGCGTCGATCTGAGCGGAACCTCGCTGCGCGATGGCACGGACTTCGGCACGGTGACCGTCAGCCCAATCGGAGCGACCAACGCAGCCCGCAACGTCACCATCGACGTCAGCGCTGTCGAAGGTGACGTGACCACGCTTGCTGCGGACGCCACCGACGACGTCACCATCGATGCCTCTGGACTCGTTCAGGCGACCGGCACGGGGCTAACGATCACAGTAGGTGCTAATACGTCCTCGGAAACGGCGACGATCACCGGTGCGAACGGCAGCGAAAACACCATCGATGTCACCGTCACGGACGAGGCGACAGTCAACGGCGGCGGTCAGTCTGATACCATCACGGTAACGGGTGATGCAGCAGATGGCAGCACGGCGACCTTCAACATCGATCTGGTGGGTGGCGCGAGCGGTAACACGATCACCTTCGATACTATAACGAACGGTAAGGTCCGCGGCCTCATCGACGGCTTCGTCGTCGGTCGTGACACGCAAACGACGGCTGATTTCACTTGGGATGACGTCAGTACACGTCTCACCAATGATGGCGGCACTGATCTGACCGACGCTCGGACTGAGATCGTGAGCTGGCTCTCGAGCGCGGGTGTCACTGCGTCGGGTACGCAGATCACCAATGTCTTTGAATTGTCTACCGACAATGGCGCTACCGTCGAAGGCTATCTGTTCCAGTTTGGAGGCAGCACACACATCATCACCGATGCGAATAGCATATTTGGTAATGCAGATGGTGCTGACGACGCCTTTGGCGATGGTGACTACTTCCTCACCCTCACTGGCGTAACCGGCATCACGGACCAGAGCACCGCCGAGAGCGTGTTCGGCATCTGACCCTCATCGGCAGGCCAACGCGCGGCCTGTCACGCAACCCGCGTAAGCCTTGCCCCTCGGGGCAAGGCTTTTTTCGTGCAGGCATCCATCCTGCACCTGCCAGAGGAGCCCCTAGCATGTCTGACAGCCCATCCCACTGGGTGCCGCTCAACGCCGACACCCACGCCCAGCTCGCCGTGCGCCATGCGCGCGACTACCGCTTCGCCGCCGAGCGCCAACGGGTGCCGATCAGCGCCAGCGAACTGGCGCGCGCCGCTCAGCTGGCCCCGATCGCCTTCGTGGCCGACAACGCACAGTGGAGCGCCGCCCTGCTGCTCGGGCTCGACGCCCGCCAGAACCTCTTCGTCGATCCCGCCTCAGGGCGCTGGCTGGCCGACTACATCCCCGCCGACCTCCGCGCTCATCCCTTCAGCCTGCGCGCCGCCAAGGCCGAGCAAGCCACCCTTTACGTACTGGAGGCCGATCCGCACCTGGTCGACGCCCGCACCACCGACCCGCAGCAGGCCGCGCGCCTGTTCGACGACCAAGGCCAGCCGACCGCCGCGCTGACCAGTCTGCTCGACTTCTTCAAGGCCCAGTACGGCAGCAAGCAGCAGCTGCAGCGCCAGCTTGCCGCCCTCGACGAGCGTGGCCTGCTGGTGCCCTGGGAACTGCGCGTCGAGCGCGTCGGCCAAGCCCCGGCCGTGCGCCTGACCGGGCTCCACAAGGTCGATGAGGCCACCGTCAACGCCCTTGACGACAGCGCCTACCTGGAGCTTCGCGCCCTCGGCGTGCTGCCTCTGCTCCATGCGCACTGGCTCTCGCTCGGCCTGGTGCGCCGCCTGCGCCAGCTCGACTTGCTGCGCACCACGCCTGATCCGTCCACCGCGCCCGCGCTGGAGCCCTTCTTGGAGAACGACGACAGCGGCTTGATCTTTGATTTTGGCGATACGCCCAAGCATTGAGACATGGCCTGGAACGGCGGTAAGAGAAAACAAATGAGGCCTGGCTCAAATGATTGATCAACAGTCAGGCATAGGTGTCGCAGTGGGACGTAGCACAGGCGACAATAAGCTCTATGTGTTCAATTTTTCTGACACGAAAGTTGGTGACGCTAAATCCGGTATGGGCATTGTTGGAACCATGACCCTGGCGACGGTTGGAGCAAGCTTCTTAGATACCGACCTCAACATTTTCTAACAACGGACAACTTTGCTGACTACTTCTTGCGGTCAGCAGGTCAAACCAGTGTTGAATTTAAAGGGGGCTTCGGGTCCATTTTTGCGTGTTTCGATTCAAGGTACTGAGGAGAAAGAAATGCAATGATGGCGTTGGATGATCAAGACCGTTATGTTGCGTTCTGCGATATTCTCGGCTTTTCTTCCCTAGTGCGCGCTAATCAACACTTAAAACTCGTGCGCATTTACCAGAGGGCCTTTACCCAGAGCGCGGAATTGTCACTCAGCTTTGGAGCGACCCGACAGGTGGTCGATCAAAATGACCAAGGGGTTGCGGTGGCCGATTTCAACCAGGCGCGGGTACATTCCTTGTTGGTCTCCGACACGGTGCTGCTCTGGACGGACAACGATTCAATGAAGTCCTTCGTCGATCTGGTGGCGACCACGCGCAATCTGCTGGTGTCCTGTCTCTTTGCCGGTTTACCGCTGCGCGGGGCCATTGCGCATGGGCCGTTCTCGAGTTTTCAATCGGCGCTGGGTGGGGTCCAATCCAATGGAATGCTGACCTTTCTTGGCCGGGGATTGGTCGATGCGCATGCGCTGGAAAAGCAGCAGGCATGGTCGGGGGCGGTGGTTGCGAAAGAATGCGTGGGTCACTACCAGGCTTTGACCCAGAGCTATGCTGGTCAGATACCGGATCTGGCCGATATCGAGTATCTGGTGGCACAACGACTCTTGGCCGAGTATCCGGTGCCGATGAAGGCCGGCTCCAGTTGCGCGCATCTTGCGCTGAACTGGCCTTATGCCAACCGTTGGCGCCCGACTGCCGAATTGGTGCGTAACGCATTCGCACAACATGGTAAGGCTGTCGGAGCCCCTGCTGTCCAATGCAAAATCGAGCAGACGATCAAGTTTTTACAAGCAGTATGCCCGTCCTCACGCTGAAGACCGAAGCCCAGCGTTGGGGTGTATGCGGTGTTGATTTGTTGCAGCCTAGG